>JAGQIY010000775.1 GCA_020430865.1 Myxococcales bacterium | reverse complement strand
CTCGAGGATCCGTCGTCCAGCGCAGCCCTCGCTCCCTACGTGCGCCACCGGGAGAAGACCGTACGCCAGGCAGCGGCCAAGGCGCTGCTCCACACCAAGGGCCCCGACGCGATCAAGGCCCTGCGCCGCGGGCTGCGCAGCCGAGACGCGGTCGTGCGAGGCACGGCGGCGGGCGGTCTCGGCACGCTCGGAGCGAAGGAGGCGTTGCCGGATCTGTTCGCCGCCTTCGATCACAAGGTGGGTGAGGCGGCTGTCTCCATTGGACAGCTCTGTGAAGGTGAGAGCTGCACCGACTTCATGAAGCGAGTCGGCAAGGTGCCGTTCGACATCATGACCTCCGGACTCGATCAGATGCTGTTCCGACCGGCGTCGAGCCTGAACGACGAGGCAAAGATCCGCATCATCGGCAAGCTCCGTGAGCTCGGCACCGGCGAGGCTGGGAAGTACCTGGCCGACGTCGCCGAGCGCTGGCCGAAGGACTGGAGCAAGCGAGTGAAGGCTGCCCTCGACGCCGCAGTGAAGGCAGTCGGAAAGGGCCGCACCGGCGACGACGACGACGAGGATGACGACGAATGAGGCCGCGAACCATGCAACTCTCCAAGCTCGCTAGCCTGCTGAGCGTCAGCGCGCTGCTCGCAGCGTGCGGCGGCGCAGGCGCGCTCTCTGGCGCCTTCGACACCACCTGGCAGAACGACGGGGGTCAGTCCATCAGCTCCGTGCAGCGCGACCTCGCCTCGGCGTCCATTCCCAAGGGTACTGGCATCGCGGTTGGCGTCGTCAAAGGCGGCCTGGTCGCGAGCACCCTCGGCGGCAAGAGCTGGAAGTACACGGGTGCCGTCGACGCGCGCCCCAAGATCACGGGCGACGTGGTCGTGGCCACTGGTGATGGCCAGCTGTTCGCTCTGGATGCACGGACCGGTCAGAAGCTGTGGTCCATCGCTTCCGGAGGTCGCAGCCTACGGGGCGCCGGCGACGACGGCACCTATACCGTCGCCTCCCTCGGGGCTCTGAACGGCGGACAGAGTCGGCTGGTGGTGATCAAGCGCGGTGGCGGCGTGATCCTCGATGCAGAACCGGAACCGGAGATCGGCTCGCCGGCCATCGTCGGGGGCATCGCTTTTATTCCCTGGGGAAACCAGTACGTCTCGGCGATCGATGTCACGACGGGCGCCGAGCGCGGACGTCTGCTGATGCGTCAGCAGGTGACTCACGCAGAGAACCTCGGCGGCGAGCTGTTCTTCGGGGAAGCGCAGCTGCTGCACTTCGACCCCAAGATCGGTGCGGCGGCGAGCGGCGGAGGAACCCTGGCCGCGCTCCCCAAGCACGAGCTGCCGGGAACGCCACGCTGGTTCGCGCCCGGAGCGGAGGTTCAGTCTCCCAGCGCCAGCGCACCGGATCGCATCCGCCTGATCGCCAAGCCCCTGGGTGACGGCAAGTTCGAGAACGATCGCATGGCCGCAACGTATTTCCGTGTAGCAATGGGGTTCGGAGCCTCGGACGGCGAACTGCGCTGGGCGAAGCTGGTCGACTCCGATATCCTGGGCGGCGCCGCGGCCAAGGGAGGGTTCGCCTTCTGCACCTCCAAGGGCAAGGTGCTGCTGGTGGACAGCGCGAGCGGAGCGCGCTCCGGGGAGCTCGATCTCGGGGCCTCCGTGATGAGCTGCGAGGTCCAGGCCGGAGACTTCCAGGTTCCCAGCAACGCGCCGGAGAAGACCCTGGCGGAGCAGCTTGGAGAGGTCATCGCCACCAAGGATCCTCAGATGGTTCCGGCTCAGCGCTTCCTGCTGGCCAAGCTCGGGACGCTGAAGGACGACAGCGTGACGAAGGTGCTGATCGATCTGGCAAGCAACACCGACACCCCGCCGGCTCTGTACGATGACGCGCGGAAACTCCTGGCGGAGCGCCGCGCAGGCGCCGACTACATGCTGAAGGCGCTGGAGCGCGAGTACGACTTCCTCGACGACGTGCTCTTGCCCCCACCGGTGGGCCCCCTGGCAGATGCATTGGCAGCAATGAACGAGACCCGCGCTGCCGAGCCACTGGCCCACCACCTGAACGACCCATCGGATACGCCCGACGACATCAAGCGCGCGGCGAAGGCCCTGGAGACCCTGGCGACGCCGGAGCAGTTCGACGAGCTGAAGACGTTCTTCGCGCTCTACCGCGCCACCGCTTCGGACGACGACATCGTCGCCGCGGTCGTTTCCGTGGCGAAAGCGATGTTGCGCGTCGGGGGCAAGGAAGGAGAGTCGCTGGTGAGCGAGGCGGCCAAGGATCCGCTCACCAACGCGGAGGTGCAGCAGGCGCTCCAGGGCCTCGAGCCTCCCGCCGACAAGAAGCCTCAGGCGCCAGCGAAGAAGACCGCCGCCAACTAGTGTCCGGTCTTCGTAGTTCGCTCCCGGATTCGCCGTACCGGCAGGGCACCACGTGCTCCTGGGCGCGGGCGCGTCCGGGAGCCGTCAGTAGTGACCCGGGCCAGCGGGGAGCTGAGCGATCGGCTCGGTGCCTGCCTCGCTGATACTGCCTGCGAGCGCCGCGAACAGGAACGGCGCCGAGTAGTTGAGCTTGGTGGTGTGGCCCTCCCAGATCTGGAACTGATGCTGGGCCTTGCCGCCCGGCCCGAACAGATTGGGGAAATGCACCTGGATGTGGTGCATCCCCACGGGCAGGTCGAAGTAGCTCGTACCCCAGGGCCGCGCTTGCACCTGGCCGTCGATGGTGACCGTGGTCTTCATGAAGAACAGGATCCACATCAGCGGAAAGAAGCTGGTGTGGAGCTGTAGTCGCCCCATGGGCCCGCCTTGGGGAGGGACGAAACCCTGGCCTTGTCCGGGAGCTGCGTAAGGGCCGCCTTGACCGGGATATCCTTGCATCCGCCGACGCTAGCCCAAAGCCACCTCAGTCGTCGACCCGAACCCGCTGCGCCGGCTCCTCCTGGGAAGCGGGCTCCGCAGCCGATGCTGGTTCGCTGCCGGCCTGCGAAGCCTTGGCCTTGGCTCCCGGCGCCTCGCGCACGCCCAGCACCTGCTCGACGCGATCGGCGACTCGCTCGACCACGTTGACGAGCTCTCTCCCGGCGTCCTCGGCGAATGCCTCGATCTTCTCCGGACGCAGGTTCTCTGCAGCCTTCTTCCCCAGCTCCGTGACCCGCTCCTTGTCCAGGCGTTCCACCTCGCGGGTGGCTCGGGCGGCAGCGTCTCGCCCCAGCGTCTCGATCTTCTGCGGATCGAGGCCCAGCACTGCCTTTTTTGCCGCACGGAACATCAAGCCGAGGCCCTGGGTGAGGTCGTCGACGGCGCTGGAGTCAGCAGCGGCGCTGGAGTCAGCAGCGGCGCTGGAGTCAGCAGCGGCGCTGGAGTCAGCAGCAGCGTCGCGCTCTTCACCGCTCGCCGAGGCTCCCTGGCTCGGCTGCGTCTCGGAGGTCTCGGTCTCGCCGGGCTGGTTGTCGTCGGGTGCGCTCGAGTCAGACATCCGGCGCAACATGCGCACGCTCTGTGGAGGTGCAACGGTCGGCTACGGGATCGCCCCGCCACAAGCTTCTACGACTCCGAGATCACACGCTTTTTTTCGGTAGTCCTGGGCGCCCTCCGCGTCTCCGGCGCGCCCTAGCGCCTGCGCGAGGAGCCAGCACCCGCTGCCTGCTCCCAGCTCGCACGCCTTCTTCCACGCTGCTTCGGCCGCGGCTGGCTCCCGCAGCACCCCCTTGCCCGTCACGGCGACACCGCCGCGCATCAGCACGTTGCCTTCCCCGACGCAGCCCAGCGGCTCTCCCGCCTCGCAAGCCGCACGGAAATACTCGAGCGCCTCGCGCTGCTCCCCGGCCTCCAGCCGCGCGGAGCCCAGCCAGACGCAGGCCAGGCTCTCCCTGGAGCCAGCCTTGCTTTCCGGAGTTCGGTGCTGGCAGTCTGCCTTCGCGCGCTCGAGCGCAGCGGCATCCGCAGCCTTGGGGTCCAGCGTCGACCAACTCGGCAGCTCCTGCGTTTCCCCAGGGTTTGGGGGTGAGGGGGGAGACGTCTGGTCGCCGGGTCCAGCGGCGGCTCGCGGCGTTTGGGCTGCGGCGGCTTCGGGGCCTGCGGCGGCACCTGGCGCGCAGCCTTGCAGCGCGCCGCACAGCGTCGCCGCCGCGACGAGACATCGCCGCACGCCGCCGCACTGCTCGCTCTCACGCCCGAACGAGCCGGTAGACACGGGCAACGGTCAGACGATGTCCAGCGGATCGTGATCGCGCTCGGAGATCACCAGCTCGAGCTCCGGCAGCTCGTCGCGCACGCGCTGGGCAAGCTGTGGGAGGTAGCCACGCTCGGTGTTGGTGTGATCACACAGGATCACGCTGGAGCCCGAGGCAACGCGAGCCAGTACGTCGTGGTGACGCATCTCCCCGGTGAAGAGCAGCTCCGGACCGCCGCGCCCGCTCACTGGCAGCTTCTCGAACAGGCTGCCGCCGGCGCCTGCGCACACCGCCGTACGGCTGATCGGCTGCCCCGCCTTGTGGGCCTCGCTCGCTGCCACGCGGATATAATCGAGACCGAGCCCCACCTTCACACGGCTCACCAGTTCGGCAAGCGTCGCAGGCTTTCCAAGCTCGTGCAGGCGCCCCATGCCGCTGGCATGCCGCGGCCTCGGTTCGAGCGCGTACACCTCCCATGCCGCTTCTTCGTAGGGGTGAGCCTGCTTCAAGGCCTCGCTGACGAGCGCGAGGTGCTTCCGCGCGCAGACCATCTCCACCCGGAGCTCCTCGACCACCTCGGTCTGTCCCACGCTGCCAATGTACGGGTTCGCGCCCTCCCCCGGACGAAAGGAGCCCTGCCCCGGGCTGGAGAACGCGCACTCGAAGTAGTTGCCGATGCGCCCGGCACCGGCCCTGCCCAAGGCCATGCGCAACGCCTCCGCGTGCTCAGTCGGGATGAAGGTGACGAGCTTGAGCGCTTGCTCCGGATCGAGCTCGAGAGTCTGTTCGATGGGCCGACTCTCGCCCGAGCCGAGCACGTCACAGAGCCAGTCGTTGACTCCGCCTGGGGCCGCATCCACCGCGGTGTGCGGCGAGTAGATCGCGATGTTCTCCGAGAGCGCCTGAGTCACCACACGCTCCAAGGGCGTTCGCTGGGTCAGGCGCTTCAAACCGCGAAAAATTGGCGGGTGATAGGCGACGATCAGCTCGACGCCGAGGGACAGCGCCTCGGCAAACACCGGCTCCGTCAGATCGATGGTGAACAGCACCTGAGTGATGCCGCGAACATCCGCCGGTTCGACCAGCAAGCCCACGTTGTCCCAGTCCTCCGCGAACCGCGTGGGCGCGAGCTGCTCGAGGACCTGCACGACCTCTGCGAGGGAAGTAGCCATCGAGGCTGAGAATAGGCGAAATACTCCACGAACCAAGCCGGCTCTCGAGGGCCTCCGAGACAGGGGCGAAAAGAGTGGCGTGGCGGGGCGTGATTGGGCCAAAACTCCCGCCGTGACCGAACGAGATTCTCGCGATTCCGCCATGAGCTTCTTCGCCCGCTTCTGGCTGGCTTACATGGTCTTCTTCAAGGTGTTGCTGGATGGCTTCTACGCGAAGCGGATCAGCAACCTGCACCCACCGAAGGCGCTACCCGACGCGGTCGTGGAGGCGGACACCCAGGCGGAGCTGGAGAACAAGCTGGGCAAGGACGAGCGCCGTATCCACGAGCTCGAGGCCGAGCTCAGGGCGCTGAAGAGCGAGGCCGGAGCCGCCGCGGACGCTCGGGCCGACGGAGCCCTCTGGCTGCTCGGTTTGCTGCAGAAGGAGGGGCGCTTCGTCGACTTCCTGCAGCAGGACATCGCCAGCTTCGACGACGCCGAAGTCGGAGGCGCCGCCAGGGTGATCCACGACGGCTGCAAGCAGAGCCTGGAGAAGCACCTGGGCGTGGAACCAATCCGCACGGAAGAAGAAGGCGCCAAGCTGACGCTGGAGGAAGGCTACGACGCCAGGGCGGTGAAGCTCACCGGCAACGTATCCGGCAAGGCGCCGTACACCGGGACGCTGCGCCACAAGGGCTGGAGAGCCGCTCGTGTCGAGCTGCCCGCGCTGCTCGCCGAGCACGACCCGAAGGTGCTGGCGCAGGCGGAAGTCGAGCTATGACGAGTCGCTTCGTCGTCGGCATCGATCTCGGCACGACCCATAGCGCCCTGGCCGTGGTCGACAGCGAGCAAGCTGACGCCAGGCCCGAGGCGCAAGGCATCGCACAGCTGGTCTCCCGCGGAAGCGTCGAGAGCAAGAGCTTGCTCCCGAGCTTCGTGTACTTCGGCCACGCGGGCGAAGGCGCGCTGGGGCTGCCGTGGGACGCTGAGCGCGAGTACTGCGTCGGTGAGCTCGCACGAGAGCGCGGCGCGGAGGCTCCTGGACGAGTGATCTCCAGCGCCAAGAGCTGGCTCAGCCACACCGGCATCGATCGCCGGGCGGCGGTGTTGCCCCTGAACGCCGCCGAGGACATCGAGAAGATCTCTCCCGTCGAGGCCTCCTGGAAGTACCTCGATCACCTCGCCGAGAGCTGGCAACACGCCGGCGAGGAGCGGCCCCCCCTGGCGGAGCAAGACGTCGTGCTGGCGGTGCCCGCCTCCTTCGACGCGGCCGCCCGAGACCTCACCGTCGAGGCTGCGTACGCGGCGGGGTTCGAGAACGTGAGTCTGCTCGAGGAGCCCCAGGCGGCGCTCTACGCCTGGCTCGAAGCGATGGGCGACGACTGGCGCAAGGTGCTGCAGGTCGGCGACGTGATCCTGGTGGTCGACATTGGCGGCGGTACCACCGACTTCTCGGCCATCGTCGCGCTGGAGGACGACGGCAATCTCGAACTACATCGAGTCGCCGTGGGCGAGCACATCCTGCTCGGCGGCGACAACATGGACCTGGCCCTGGCGCACACCCTGCGTGTGAAGCTGGAGGGCGAAGGCAAGAAGCTGGACCGCTGGCAGCTGGGCGCGCTGACTCACGCTTGCCGCGCGGCAAAAGAGCGGTTGTTGAGCGACTCGGCGCTGGAGAAGCTCCCGGTGGTGGTTCCAAGCCGTGGGTCACAGCTGCTCGGCGGTTCGCTGAAGACGGAGCTCACCCAGGACGAGGTCCAGCGCGTGATCGTCGACGGCTTCTTCCCGGTCGTGCAAGGCAACGTGAAGCCGGCGACGCGCGCCCGCGTCGGCCTGACTCAGATGGGGCTGCCTTACGCCGCGGACCCCGCGGTCACGAAGCACCTCGCCGCCTTCCTCACGCGCCAGGCCGGGGCCACCAGCAAGCTCACGGGCGACACCATCAAGGGCAAGCTGCTGCACCCGACGCGCGTGCTGTTCAACGGCGGGGTCCTGAAGGCCGCGGCTGTGAAGCAGCGTGTGCTGGAGACGCTGGGGGCTTGGCTGGAAGCCGACGGCGCCGGCGCACCCAAGGAGCTCCCGGGGAGCGATCTGGATCTCGCGGTGGCGCGGGGGGCAGCCTACTACGGCCAGGTACGTCGCGGGAAGGGGCTACGTATCCGCGGGGGAACGGCACGGGCCTACTATGTGGGCATCGAGGCGCCGGTCCCTGCCGTGCCCGGGATGGAACCTCCGATCAGCGCGCTATGCGTCGCGCCATTCGGGATGGAAGAGGGCACCAACGCCGAGCTGCCCCCACAGGAGCTGGCCGTGGTCGTCGGTGAGCCGGTGCGCTTCCGGTTCTTCGGCAGCACGGTTCGACGTCAGGACCGTCCGGGCGTGGAGCTCGAGGACTGGCCCGAAGGAGAGCTCGAGGAGCTGGCTCCCGTGGAGATCACCTTGCCTGCGGACGGCCGCCAGGAGGGCGATCTGGTTCCCGTACGCCTCGACGCGTCGGTGACCGCGATTGGCACCTTGCTACTGGAAGCCGTGCCCCTCGAGCCACTCGAAGCGGACGAGCGCTGGAAGCTCGAGCTGAACGTGCGTGAGTGAGCGCTGGCCTGGTACCCACGATGAGCCGAGGAGCCCTCAGTCCCGACGCGTGCAGCTGTCGCGCTCTCGGGAGCTGCGCGCTTCGGTGAAGCCGACCAGCGCCCAGAGCGACCAGTCGTTGTGCTCGGGGAAGTCGTCGCTGAAGCGCAGATCGTAGCTCCCCTCGATGCGGAGACCCAGGCCGCGGCGATCCACGTCCTCCACCTCGCAGCGCCGCGGGCAGTCATGGCCAATGGCGCCGCCGAAGCAACCAAGCACACCGCTGTCGGTGTAGTGGTGTCGCTCGACTTCGAACCAGTACAGCCACTCGAGACCAAGCGCGGGGCTATGAGTGCCGACGAACCAGCGACCGTCCAGGCGTGAGACGCGCAGCGCGTCGACCGTGAGCGCCGGCACGAGCATCCAGCGCTCGGAGAAGAACACTGGCCGCTGCCAGCCAGCGTGGAGCTCGGCGTCGAACTGCTGCGCGTTGCCATCGACCCGGGCGCCCCCCACGAAGCCCGACGAGTCGATGCTGCCGGAGACGGCATGGCGCAGCTCGACGGCGTACAGCGGCTTGCGCTCGCCGATCACCTCCGCGTAGCCCGCGTGCACGGCGGTCCACGAGGTGCAACCCGGCAGGGTGAGCAAGGCCAGCCAGGCTCCGTGTGCAAGCGAGCGCGCCGTCACCCCACATAGTACGCTCGCGAGCTGCAAACTCCCTCCGCGCGGGTCAACGGGACGCGAACGCAAATACCAGCCGAGGAGCCGCCTTCTCCCGCTACCCTGCTCGGCGATGGACCCGATCTCGACCGGCGTCGTGATTGGCGGAGACTTCCGCATCGAGCGACCGCTGAGTCAGGGCGCGATGGGTCAGGTCTATCTCGTGACCCAGCTGAGCACCAGGAGCCGGCGAGCCTTGAAGCTCATGCATCCAGCGCTGCTCCTGAAGCCGGAGCTCCGGGAGCGCTTCGAGCGCGAAGCTCGAGTGTCGGCGGAGATCGCCAGCGATCACGTGGTGCAGGTGCTGGCCGCGGGTATCGACGAGGAGCTGTGCGTGCCCTGGCTCGTGATGGAGTTCCTCGAGGGCCGGACGCTGGACGCGATGGTGCGCGAGCAGGGCCCACCACCGTTTGATACCGCACGGATACTTTTTGCGCAGCTGGCTCACGGCCTCACCCAGGCGCATGCCAAGGGCATCGTGCACCGCGACCTGAAGCCGGAGAACCTCTTCATCGCAGCGGCTCGCACGACCGAGGCTCCGTTCTGCGTGAAGGTGCTCGACTTCGGCATCGCGAAGATCCTCGGCAGCACCACGGACCTGACGGCGGCGCTCGGCACACCGCTCTACATGGCACCGGAACAGACCGATGCCGGCAACCGCATCGGCCCTCACACCGATGTCTGGGCAGCAGCGCTGGTCGCGTTCTTCACCTTCACGGGGCGCCACTACTGGCGGAGCGCCAACAACCCGACTTCGGGCTTGCCCGCCTTGATGCGCGAGGTGATCTTCGATGAGCAAGATCCCGCCTCTCGACGCGCGCGAGAGTTCGGCGCCACACATCCATTACCTCAGGGATTCGATCAGTGGTTCGCTCGCTGCACATCGCGCATCATCGAGCAGCGACCAGCGACGGCGCAAGCCTTCGCGGAGCTCGACGCGATGCTCGCTCGATCGAGCACGCAGCACCTCCCGGCGGTAAACCCGCTGGTCACCGAAGCTCCCCCTCACCCCCAAACCCAATCGAGTAGCCAGAACCTGCTGCCCGCAACTCAAGGGCTGACCAGCGCGCCGAACTTCCAGGCAACTGAAGCGCGACCACGCAAACGCCCCTGGCTCCTAGCGCTTCCCTTGGCCATGACCCTGGTGGTCGGACTGCTCATGGTGGCGTTCGTGATTCAACAGCGTCGCGGCACGCACCAGGCACGGAGCACCAGCGACGTCAGAGCCGACTCGGCCAAGCAGGGCTCGCTGGCTGCGCCGCCGCAGGTCTCGACCAACCTGAGTACCAAACGTCAACTCAAGATCTCGTGCGACCCTGCATGCTCATTGATCGTGAACGGGAGCACTCACCCGGCGAAGCACGAGCGCACGATCGTCCTGCCCGGCAAGGGCGACCTCCGGGTGGTCTTCGATTTGGTGAAGTCGCAGCCGCGCCTGCTGATCAACACCGGCGTCGACAAGAAGCCGTCGGCGATGATGCCCGACGCGGACACCACGCTGACCTGCTTCGACAGCTGCTGGCTGACCTCCGACGAGGGCATCGGAGGTCGCGGCGCCGCCTATGTCGCCACTCGCGGGCGTCGCCTGCACCTCAGGGTCGAGCCCGGGAAGAAGCACCAGGGTTTCCCACTGGTCACCTACTCCGTTAGCCTGCAATAGCCGCGAAGCCAGATGCGACGTTCGACATGCGACTCAGCTACGAAGAGATCTATCGCGACCACGCCGAGCACTACGACCGGTTGGTGCGAGCCGAAGACCGCGAGGGGCAGCTCGCGGCGACGCTGAACGCTCTGCTCGACTTGCGCGGTCGAAGCGTGATCGAAGTCGGCGCCGGCACCGGACGCGTAACACGGCTCTTGCTTCAGGCTGGCGCAAGGGTCGTCGCGACCGAAGCCGCCGAAGGCATGCTGCGCCTCGGGAAGGCACAGCTACCCGAAGCCAGCTGGTTCCTCGCGGATGCCAGAAGCCTCCCGACCGAGACGGACAGCGCCGACGTCGGGCTCGCTGGCTGGGTCTACGGGCACCTTCGCCACTGGGAGCCCGACAGCTGGCAACGAGCGATTGGTAAGTGCCTCGACGAGCTCGCGCGCGTGGTGCGCCCCGGTGGCACGCTGGTCGTGATCGAGACATTGGGTACCGGGCACCGCGCCCCGAAACCCCCCAATCGCGAGCTCGCCGAGTACTACGCCTGGCTCGAAGCCGAGCGCGGCTTCGTCTGTCAGCCGATCCGTACGGATTATCGCTTCGACTCACCAGAAGCCGCTCGCGAGCTGATCGAGTTCTTCTTCGGTGACGCGAAGGCCCAGCTGCTCGAGGGTGCCACGCTCCCCGAGTGCACGGGCGTCTGGAGTCGAAGAAACTAGAAACAACATGTCACACCGCACTTCCTTCTTCGCAGCATCCTTCGTCGCAGCATCCCTCGTCGCAGCATCCCTCGTCGCAGTGGGCCTGCTGGCGACGGCCTGCGCGTCGAGCCCCGCCGAGACTCCGACTCCGAGCACCGCTCTCGGCTGGCGCCCTGGTCCGGGCTTCTCGTGCAACGATTCAACGCTGTTCGAGAAATGTCCCGAGGTCGTGCAGCGAGGAGACGAGTGGTTCCTGCGCTGGACCTACGGAAGCGATGCCTTCTACTACACACCCAACTACGAGCCGCGAGACGGCCGCTTGGTGTTCTCCTTGCGGGCGACGACCAGCACAGGAAATCCCAGTGGAAAATCTACAGCGCTCGAGATCGAAGACGAGCAGGCCATTCGCGCGCTACGTCAGGGCGGCGCCGTCTGGTGGGAACCGGACGGCAGCTACGTGCCCTTGAGAGTCGTCCCCGAGTAGCCCCTCTGGCAGCGGTGGTCTCCCGCGGAAGGGGATCCGTCGCCGCCAGTCGGGTTTGTAGAACGGTGAGGGGCGCGGAGCGGCTAGTGTCCTGTCTCCATGATTCGTTGAATCAGGTGAATCCATCGGGAGATGCTTCGTCAACCCGTCATGAGCGAAGGAACCTCCTGCTAGGGTTGCGCAATGGCCACGCCTAGGACGACCAAGCCCGACGAACCCATCCTGTATTTCGCTGACCTACGCGCGTGGCTGAAATGGCTGAAGCGACATCACGCAACGTCTGGCGCGATCTGGCTGCGCATCGCCAAGCGCGGCGGACCGCCATCGGTCACCTACGCCGAGGCTGTCGAGGGAGGCCTGATCTGGGGCTGGATCGACAGCCAGAAGGCCGCCCTCGACGACACCGCGTGGCTGCAGCGCTTCACCCGCCGCACCTCGAAGAGCCCCTGGTCCAGGATCAATCGGGAGAAGGCGGAGAAGTTGTTGACCGCGGGCCGACTCGAGGCACCTGGGCGCGCTGCCATCGAGGAGGCTCGCGCCGATGGGCGCTGGGACAGGGCGTATCCTGGCGCGAGGAGCGCGGAGGTGCCCGCCGATCTCTCGCAGGCCCTGTCAAGGATCCCCAGGGCGAAGCGCTTCTTCGAAGGACTCGATGGCGCCAACCGATTCGCGATCCTGGTCCGCCTGCACAACCTGAAGACGGCGAAAGGGCGCGAGAACGCGATCCAGCGCTACGTCGACATGTGTTCTCGCGGGGAAACGATTCACGCTCCAAGAGGCTCCGCTCCGAACCGGCAGAGCAGCGTCAGGAGCAAGACGAAGTCCTCGAAGAATCGCTAGGTCGAAAGCGCGTCAGGTGACGTGAGCGACTCCGCTCGCCCAGCAAGCGACGCCGCCTCCCACCCATACGAACACCAGCACCGCCAGCACGACCAGCACGCGGTCGAGCCAGCCGCTCGGAAAGCCCAGCTGCGGCGGGTGTCGGCGCACGAACCAGACGCTCGCCCCAGCGCTCAGTGCCAGGAACACGAGGTTGAGCCAGAAGCCGTACCCGAAGTCGAAGCGACTGAGGGGATCGGGGTCGCCTCCATGGGCGACGCTGGATTCCGGCAAGGTACCCAGCGCCAGGAGCCCATAGTGCATGGCGACCGAGGTCACCACGATTGCCGTGAGAAACAAGCCCGCCACGAAGAGCGCGAACTTCCAGCCGTAGTACTTTGCTTGGACTCGCAGCACTGGAAAGACCACGAGATCCGAGAAGATGAAGGCCATGACCCCGGCAAAGCTCACACCGGAACCAAACAGGACCGCGGCCAGCGGGATGTTCCCCATGGAACCAATGAAGGTAAAGAACGCGGCGATGGGTCCGATCAGCGACTGAGCGACGACGGTGCCCAGTGACTGCTCCTCACCCCCCGATCCCACGAAGAGAGACTGAAAGAAGCTGCCGGGAACGAAGGCCGCGATCGCTCCAGCAACGCCGAAGCCAACGGTCACGTCCTTCCACACCATGAGCCACTCGCGGATGTACGCATCACACGCCTTGGCCCAGCCCTCCCGCTTTCGGATCAGGCGGCGCCAGTCGGGAACGCGCTCATCGTCATCGTCGCTCACGCGCTCCCGAGCCTTGCGTATCAGCCGAGTGGGCTTGATCAACTTGAGCAGTCCCCAAACCACCAGGATCAGCAGCAGGCCGCCGAGGTACTCACCGACCACGAACTGCCAGGACAAGAACAGCGCGATCACGATTCCGAGCTCGATCACCAGGTTGGTGGACGCGAGCAGGAAGGCGAGCGACGGCGCGAGCCCCGCTCCCTTGCCGAAGATGGACCGCGTCGTACCCAGAGCGGCGAAGCTGCATGACGACGAAATGAAACCGAAGAAGGTGGCGAGCCCGACGGACTTGGGGCCGTCGCCGCCCAGCGCTCGCTTGACTCGAGCCTCGGTGACGAACGTCTTGATCAGCGCGGAAACGACGTAGCCCAGGCCGAAGGCCCAGAACGCCGTCCAGAAGAAGCCAACGCTGGTCAACGCAGCCTTCGCCCAACCATCGATGAAGGGCTGAGGCATGGGTCGAACGGGTGCAATGCACGCACCAAAGAGCCGCCCAGGCCCTCGATGCCTGGCCTCGAGACGGGTACCCGCTATTTCTTCGGGTGCCAGAGCGGCTTGCCGTCCTGGGCCCGCAGATCGATGCGCGGTCCACTGGATTGAATCGACGTCGCCTCGAGGCCTCCCGCCACACTGCGCGCCTCGATCGCCACGGCGTCCTCCTTCTCGAGTCTGAGTCCGCGCTCGTCGAGCACCCAGCCAGGCGCCAGATCCACGTCAATCTCGGTGCCATCGTCAACGGCGACGGTAACGCGCACATTCTGCTGCAGCTCGTCCTCGGGTCCTCGCTCGATGCGCGTGACGCGACCTTCGATGGAAGAACGGGCAGCAGCTGCGCCAGGAATGGGCGTCGTGGGAGGCCCACAGGACACGGAAGAAACGAGCAAACCAGCGGCGAGAACTGCGGAAACGAGCTTGAGCATGACGGCCTCTGAGAGGAACTTGGTGCACAGGGCGTGCCGTCGCCTTGGGGAAGGGTGACGCCCACAGCGAGGTGGGACTAGCCGGCTTCCACGGACTCGAGCAGGTCGCTGATCGCCTGGACGGTCCGCCAATTGCGCAGCGTGACGGTCGATCCCGCCGCGCGATCCAGCACGGCCGGCGTGACCTTCGAGCGCCCGACGCCGCTCGCGTAGTCGAGCCAGAGCGCCCCAGCCTTCATCACGACGCGCTCGTCGGTCGCGTACTTCTCGATCTTCGCCACGCAGTCCCTGGCTGGCTTCTGCTTCGAGAGCCCCAGCTGCAGAAACCTCGGCCGTTGCTCTGCCGCCTCTGGAAACCCGGGTGACTTGGCCAGGCTCCGCCACTGCTTTGCGGTGCGCGCGATCACGTCGGCATGGAAGCCGAACTCCTGCGCGACGCTCTCTTCGATCGCCTGCTCGAGGCTGGGCTGATCGAGCTTCGCGCGCAACGCCAGGTTGCCGCTCTGGATGTATGTCCGCACGGAAGTGAATCCCAAGGACTCGCACAGCTCACGCAGCCTCGCCATCGGGAGCTTCTTGTGGCCACCGAGGTTGATGCCACGAAACAGAGCGATATAGACTTCCGCCTTGGCCATGCCGCAGCCTAGCAGAGCGAGACCCATCAACGGGAGGCGATGATTCGCCCAGGCGTTGTTGGCAGCTGAGGACGCCTGGGCGCGCGCGAGGCCTACATCGCCTTGGGCTCGCCGGCCTCGTCGGTCGGCTTGCGCAGGTTCAGCGGAAACGACAGGTAGCGGCGACCGTTGGGGTGCTCCGGAGGCAGTTGCCCCGCGGCAATGTTGATCTGCACGCTCGGGTAGAGCAGCCGCGGCGGGTCGAGGGTTGCGTCGCGAGCCTGGCGTGACTCGACGAAGGCTTCGCGCTCGGTCGACTGCTTGAGCTGGGGATTCTCTTGCTTGCTCTCGCCGATGGTCGTCTCCCAGCGCAGGGGGCGACCGCCAGGCTGGTAGTCATGGCCAACGAAGACTCGCGTGTCGTCTGGGAGACCATACAGCTTGCCGTGAACCGAGTCGTAGAGGTCGGCGGCGTTGCCTCCAGGAAAGTCACAACGTCCCGTGCCGTAGTCCTCCGTGAAGAGCGCGTCACCGGTGAACACCGCGTCATCGATCAAGTAGCTGACGCATGCGGGGGTGTGCCCTGGAGTCGCGATCACCTTGATGTCGAGGCTCCCCGCCTTGACGACCTCACCGTCGGCGGCGAGCTTGTCGAACTGCGAGCCATCGGTCTTCAGCTCTTCCAGGTCGAAGATGTCCTTGAACATCGCCTGCACCTTGGTGATCTTCTCGCCGATCACCACCTTCGCGCCCAGGTGACGCTTCAGGAACTGCGCGCCCGTCAGGTGATCTGCGTGGGCATGCGTTTCCATGATGTAATGCACCTTCAGGTCGCGCTTCCTGACGAAGTCGAGCACGTGGCTCGCGCTCTTGGTCTCCGTGGAGACGCCGAGCTGGCTGTAGTCGAGCACCGGATCGATGATCACGGCGTCCTTCGTCTGCTCGTCCCAGACGACGAAGGTCAGCGTGAAGGTGGGCTTGTCGTAGAATGCCTGGATCTGCATGGCTCACTCCTCTTCCCCCGCACTCCCGTGGGAGCGCCCAGGGAGGAAAACGGTTCGTGTAAGCGCGCCTCACGGGCGCGGTTGGTCGGTGAGTGAGCTTTTGCAGCGCCCGTGCCAGCGCTCGACCTCACGGAAATGGCGAGAAACGCCGACTTCCGACTGGTCCAGGCAGGGTTCAGGCAGTTTCAAGAGACTGAAACACGTTGTCGCAAGCGTTTCACTGCGTTTCACGGGGTGGGGGTGAGGCGCGGTGTTCACGGCACCAAGAGCCTATGAAACGGCCTTGCTTCGCCGTCCAGGAATCGCGCAAAGGTTTCGCCGCGCGCGTTGCATCCAGTGAAACGCCGCGTCATTCCTCACCAATCCGCGCGGAAGTCGTCCTGCGTCGCGGCTTTCATTCGCGCGCGCACGAACATTTGCTACCTCCCCCTCGGTGAGCAAGCAGGGCTGCATCGTGGGCATCGATCTGGGCACGACCCACACCGTCGTGGCGTACTCGATGCTGGCCGAGGACGGCGCGCCGGGACCCGTCGAGCTGTTCCGGATCCCTCAGCTCATCGGCGCTGGCGAAGTCAGTGCCCGAGATCTCTTTCCATCGTTCCTCTACTCGCCGCTCGCGCAAGAAGCCGTGGCCGACCCGTGGGGAGACGCGCCCTGGGCGCTGGGCGAGTACGCCAGGAATCGCGGCCGAGAGGTCACGGGGCGACAGATCGCGTCTGCCAAGAGCTGGCTCTGCCATCCCAGGGTGGACCGCAGCGCGCCGATCCTGCCCTGGGCGAGCGAAGCCGAAGAGCTGACCAAGCTGTCTCCTGTCGAGGCCAGCGCTCGACTGCTAGATCACGTTCGCGTCGCCTGGGACCGCGCACATCCAGAGCTCCCGCTCTCAGACCAGCAGGTCGTGCTCACGGTGCCAGCGAGCTTCGATCAAGGCGCTCGAGAGCTGACCCTGAGCGCCGCTGGCGCCGCCGGACTCGCTGTTCGTCTCCTCGAGGAACCTCAAGCCGCCTTCTACGCCTACCTCGCGGACCGCGGCCCCAAGGAGCTCGAGGCGCTGCTCGGCTCGTCCCCAGAGCCAGCGCGCATCCTGGTCTGCGATGTCGGCGGTGGAACGACGGACCTCACCTTGATCGAGGTGGCAAGGCAGGCGGGCACGGCGGAGCTGAGCCTCGAGCGCGTCGCCGTGGGAAACCACTTGCTGCTCGGGGGCGACAACGTGGACCTGACCCTGGCGCACCTGGTGGAGAAGCGGCTCGCTGATCAGCTGCAGGGTGAAGACCTGGACGCCGGGCGCTTCGCTCAGCTCGTGATGGCGTGCCGCGCAGCCAAGGAACAGCTGCTCGGCCCCGACGCGCCGACGGAGGCCGCGGTTCGCCTCCTCGGTCGCGGCTCAGCGCTGCTGGGAAGCACCTTGAAGGCGACGCTCACTCGCGACGAAGTGCGAGACGTGCTCTTCGATGGCTTCCTGCCCGAGGCGCCGATCACCGCGCGTCCAAAGCGAGGCCGCGGCGGCCTGGTCGCGTTCGGCTTGCCATACGAGTCCGATCCGGCGATCACCCACCACATCGCCTGGTTCCTGAGCCGCCATTCGCAGTCCGAGGAGGTCAGGCTCCCGAGCGCGTTGCTCTTCAACGGCGGTTTGTTCCGCTCGGAAGCGGCGCGGCAGCGTCTCCAGGATCTGTTCCGGGCGTGGGCGAGGCGCCCCGTGGCGGTGCTGAACGAGTCGGATCCTGATCGCGCCGTAGCGCGCGGCGCCGTGGTCTATGGTCTGGCCCTGCGCGGGGACGGACCGCGCATCGGCGGCGGCTCCGCCCGTGGCTACTACATCGGGGCCGCCAGCGAGGATCCGTCCAAGCGCCGCGCGATCTGCGTGGTGCCCAAGGGTGCCAAGGAGGGAGAACCTCACCGCGCCGCAGCCCAACCCCTGAGCCTGCTGCTCGGACAGGCCGTGCGCTTCGATCTGTATGCGTCCGACGACGCCAGCGTGCACGCCCCCGGCAGCCTGGTCGAGATCGACGAGAGCCGCTTCATACGCCTGCCTCCGGTGTCGAACGCCTTCGAGGCAGATGCTGACAAGCCTCAGGAGATCCGCGTCGAGCTGGTGGGCGAGCTGTCGGCCATCGGTACCCTGGAGCTAGCCTGCGAGGAGAAGACCGAAGCCGAGTCCCGGCGCTACGAGCTCGCCTTCGACCTCCGCGTGCCCGCGGAGCCGGAGGGATCCAAGGGGTCGATTCCACCAAGCTCCATGCCAGCAGTCAGCAGGCGCTCGCAGCTCCCCGGCGACCCGCGCTTCGAGCAAGCCAGGGAGGCGATCGAGCGTGTCTTCGGCAAGGGTCGCAGCGACGTCAAGGCGCGCGAGACCAAGGATCTGGTGCGCGAGCTCGAGAAGGTCCTGGGCGAGCGCAAGAGCTGGACGCCGGAGACCAACCGCGCCCTCTTCGACGCGTTGATCAAGGACGCGGGCGCGCGGCGCCGCTCGGCGGATCATGAGCGCATCTTCTGGCTGCTCGCCGGCTTCTGTCTGCGACCGGGCTTCGGCTATCCAGGCGACGAGCAGCGAATCCAGCGTGTCGCAAAGCTGATCCCCGCGGGACTTATATTCCATGGGGAAAGTAGAAACTGGCAGGCGCTCTGGGTGGCGTGGCGACGGCTGTGTGGTGGTCTCCCCGAGGCAGCTCAGATCG
>JAGQIY010000075.1 GCA_020430865.1 Myxococcales bacterium | reverse complement strand
CGCTGAGCTCGCTCTGGGTGAGGAGCGTGTCTTCCCCGCGGTAATTGGGGAAGTACGCGGGGCCCGCGGCGGCAGCCATGGGTCGCAAGGCGCGCCAACGATTGACGAAGTCGACGATCTCTTTGGCCACCGTGCGGCCGACTCCGCGCGCAACCGACAGTCGGTTCTCCGGCAGCGTGAGCAGGTCGCGCCCGGTCAGCAGACCCATGCGGTCCAGGGCGTTCTTCGCTCTTCCGGTGAGCGGAAGGCTCGCGATAGCCGCATCGGCGGAGATCTTCGCGATCTCGGCGTCGCTCAGTTGCTCTGCGGGCGTGAGCTTGTTTGCCGCGGGTTGAGTCGGCGCAGGCTCTTCCGCGGCCCGGGGCTGACTCAGGACCTGCGTCTCCGGATCGAAGCACGCTTCCCAGCGACGGCGCATCTGCGCGGCGTCCGTGAAGCGTTGCTCGATGGCCGGCGCGAACGCGGTGGTGAAGAACGCGGTTAGCGCGTCGCGGAGCTGGGAGTCGAAGCGCTCTGCCGCGAGGGTGAGGACCGCGTACTTGTCCGTCGGAGCCGCGTCGAGATCGGCGGGCACTTCATGGCCCTGATCGTCGACGTACTTGGGCGTCTCGTAGTGCGGACGAATACCGGTGAGCAGCTCGTGTAGCGTTACCGCAGCGCTCCAGCGATCCGCGGCTGCGTCCCAGGCGCCGCGCTCCGCGAGGTAGGGATCCTTGTAGACGGCGGTACCAATCCCCACGGAACTAACCCTGGAGCCTGCCAGCGAGAAGTCGAAGAGGATGAGGCGCTTGCGCCCATGCCCGAGCGAGCCCACACCGATGTTGGCCGGCTTGATGTCGCGGTGAGTGATCCCGAGCGCCTCTAGCTCCTCGAGCGCGTCGAGCAAGTCCTTGCCGTAACGCGCGGCCAGATCGGCGGACGCCGAACCCTCCGCCGCGAGGAAACGTTGGAGCGTCATGCTGCCTGCGAGCGTGAGAAGCAGACAGGTCCTTCCTTGAAGCTCGAGCTCGTCTTGCAGCGTGGCTACCGGCGCTTGAGCCAGCTTGCGCAAAACGTCGGCCTCTGCCTTGAGCCGTGCGTCTTGCTCGCTGTCGAGGCTGACCTTGAGGGCGTATTTGCGGCCATCGCGCTCGACCGCCAGGACGCGGGAGCTCGCGCCACTGCCAAGCTCGCCCGTTACCCGCAAGTCCTTGGAGAGCATGTCTCCCTTGCGGGCCAGGAGCGGATCCGCGAACGCCTCTTCCTGAGGGGGGGAGGTCGCGGCGTCCAGAAATATGTAGAGCCATCCCGCCACCGAATCGGCTCGACTGATCGTCTTCGTCTCCGTTGCGAAGACGATCGCGTCCGCCGCTTCCTTGGGGATATCAGCGCTGATGCGGCGCGGATCGACGGCGCCGTCGCGGTGCAGCGTTGCTTCGATGTCTTGCAGATCCTTGCCTGGGGGCTTGCCAGTCAGGATCAAGAACGCCAGCGCGCCGAGGCTGAAGATGTCTGACAGCGGACCGCGCTTGGTGGGCGACTGGCGCAGCTCGGGCGCTTGATAGAGCACCCAGGGATCGTCGGCTAGAGCCGACCAGTGGATGGTGCTGTCAACCTGCTGGCCGCTGCTCAACTGGAAGTTGAACAGGCGCGTCTCGAACCTGCCCCAGTTGCGGACCAACACGGCGGCCGGACTCAGCGCGCCATGAGTTACTTCGCGGTCATGACAAGCCGCCAGCGTGCGCGCGATCTGCTCGACCAACAGCACGCGATCCGTGAAGTCGAGGTTCTCATTCGCTCGCAAGAAGACATCGAGCGGCACGGCTCCGTTGAAGTCATCGAACAGCACCGTCGGACCAAGGGGAGCTGCGTCGTCGTAGCCCGTGACCTGGAGCACGCCCGGGCACTCCCGCAAGTGGTGCAGCACGCGGTACTCGCGATCCGCCGCGCGGCGGAGCTGCGCCTTGCGCGGGAGCGTCGTTTGCTCCGGCACCAGGTAGGTGCGCGCGCGGGCACGCACGCCTTCCATGTTCGGGCGCTTCGCTTCGCGATCTTGATAGCCGCTGCCCTCGGCGATGACTTCGCCGAGCTCGAACCCGGCGGCCATGTGCTTGCCTT
>JAGQIY010000774.1 GCA_020430865.1 Myxococcales bacterium | reverse complement strand
CCTCTGCGAGAGCAAGCCCGAGGCGCTCGTTTCGCGCTTCCAGGTCAGCCACGGCATGCTGCTCAACGTCTTGTCTCGGCCAGACGGCAGCGGCTGCGCCGCGATGAAGCAGCTGATCCGCGACTGCCACGAGCCGGCGCGCCACAAGCGCGCCCTCGCCCGCACCGCGATCTCCATGTTCCGCTCCTTGGTAGAAGCGCGGATCATCGAGCTGACCGCCAGCGGCGTGCGCATCAACAGTGATCTTCAGGAGGATTTCTCCCTCAACCGCGCGCTCGCGCTCTACGCGGTGGAGGCCATCTCCTCGCTGGAGCCTGACGACCCCGGGTACGCGCTCACCGTGCTCACCGTGCTGGAGGCGATCCTCGAGCCGCCACACCAGGTGCTGCGCCGACAAGTGGACACGCTCAAGACCCGGCTGATGAACGAGTTGAAGGCCGAGGGGGTCGAGTACGACGAGCGCATGAAGCGGCTCGAGAAGGTCGACTTCCCCAAGCCGGAGAAGGAGTTCATCTACGGGACGTTCGACGCCTTCGCCGAGCACCACCCGTGGGTAGCCGGGTTTCGCATCTCGCCCAAGAGCATCGCGCGGGACATGTACGAGCAAGGCGAGACCTTCCATGGCTACATCAAGACCTATGGGTTGCAGCGCGCGGAGGGCGTGCTGCTTCGCTACCTGTCCGACGTGTATCGCGTGCTGGAGCAGACCGTCCCGGAGCAAGACCGCACGGAGGAACTGATCGACCTGACCGAGTGGCTCGGCGCCGAGATCCGCCAGGCAGACGCCAGCTTGCTCGATGAGTGGCTGGCGCTGCAGGACCCGGCCCACGTCCTGCGCGAGCAGGACAGCGAAGAGCTACCAGACATCACCAAGGACCGCCGCGCGTTCCGGGTGTTGGTGCGAAACGCCGCCTGGCGGCTCGTGCAGGCGTTGGCGACGCAGCGCTACGATCGCGCCCAGCGCGAGCTCGAAGGGCTGGCGGGCGAGGGGAACGCACCCCTCGACGCTGCGAATGAGCGATGGACCAGCGAGCGACTGGAGCAGACCCTGGCCAGCTACTGGGAGACCTACGACTCAATCCGCACGGATCCCGGAGCGCGAGCCCCCAGGTACCTCGAAGTGCAGGAACGCGCCGGCGCGTGGTGGCTGCGTCAGGCGCTCGTCGACCCAGAGGACTACCTAGAATGGGGCCTCGAGCTGGAGGTCGATCTCGACGCGAGTCGCGAGGCAGGGGCGCTGCGACTGCAGCTCCTGCGCCTTGGAGTGGCCGGGTGAAGGACCCCATCGACCTCTACCTCGGGCACTACCCGGCGACGCTGCGCGCGAGCGTGCGCGAGCTGGCGAATCAGGGGACGCTCGGAGCGAGCGTGGTCGCGCGCTACCCGGATCCCCCGACGATCACCACGGATCAGGCGCTGAAGGACTACGTGACCGAGCTCAGGAACCGCTACCTCAAGCGCTCGTCCCCGCTCAGCAAGATCTGCTTCGATGACAAGCAGACGACCCTGCAGCGCGCGCTGGGGCTCCACACTCGAGTCTCCCGAGTCCAAGGCGCCAGACTCAAGGCCAAGCAAGAGCTGCGTGTCGCGAGTCTCTTCAAGCAGACACCACCAGAGTTCCTGCGCATGGTGGTGGTCCACGAGCTGGCTCACCTGCGGGAGGTCGAACACAACAAGGCGTTCTACCAGCTTTGTTGCCACATGGAACCTGACTATCACCAGTACGAGTTCGACCTGCGGCTCTACCTCGCAGCTCGCGAGCTGGGTCAGATCGACGGACGTTGAGCGCCAGCCGCCCAGTCGTCCAGCTGCAGATTTCGAGCGCGTTTCGCGCGCTTGCGCGACAGTTCGACGCCCACCGCGTCGAGCCCGTGGCGATTCGCGACGGCGAGCACCGTCCCCTGCCCACAGAACGGATCGACGACCGTGCGGGTCGAGGTGTGTGCCTGGAGGAAACGGCACACGAAGTCGCACACCTCCACGCCCATGGCTCGAGACCAAGGCATCTGACCAAGGCTCGGCAGCACGTCAGGGCTCGACGCGCTCGAGGGCAGGCGCATCAGCCTGGAGAAGCACAGCACGTGGGCAAATGCTGGTCGTCCGAAGCTCGTGGTGCCGGGAGGCTTGCGGCACACCACCTTGTGCCAGAGCAGCGTCACGCCCGCCTGCTCGGCGCCGCGCTGCACCAGGTAGGCCTTGTCGACCCAGGCGCCTTCACGCTTGATGTCGGTCTGGAAGAACACGCTCACCCCACGCTCGTGGCTCCGCTCGCAGACCAGGGCGCTGGTCTCGATGAACCAGCTCCGCCAGCCGTCGAAGCCGAGCTGAGGCAGCTCGGATACATCGGGCAGCGAGGTCACCAACGCGTGGGTTTCCGTCAGCTGTTGCTGACGCAACCAGGCAAGTCCGTCGCCCTGGAGCACCTCGCGGGTCGGCATGCCGCGGGGTAGCACGGGCCGCGGTCTCCGTCCTGCGCTCGGGGCACTCTCGCGCGAGGGCGGTCTGGCTCAGGATCTGGCATAGTGACCACCGACGCTCCGGGTCCTCCGAGGTAGCTCATGCTGGTACGCTCCCTATTCCTTGCTTCCGTCTGCTGTGTGGTCTTCTTCGCCGCCTGTGGGGGCGAGGAGTTCTCTGGTGGCGGCGGAAGCGCCGGGGCAGGCGGCGTGAGCGGGGCCGGTGGCAGCGGGGCCGGTGGCAGTGGAGCCAGCGCTGGCTCGAATCCCGGAGGAAATGCCGGGGCGGGTGGTGCGTCGGGGGCCGCCGGGCGCCCCACGGGGGGCGCTGGTGGTGCGCTGGACGCTGGGGCCGCGGGGACCAACCAAGGCGGGGGGCCGATCGACGGTGGCATGGACGGCTCGAACGTCGACGGCTGCGCGCTCGAGCGCTGGTACCCCGACCAGGACAAGGACGGCTACGGACGCTCCTCGGGAGTGGTCGAGAGCTGTGAGCGACCGGAGGGCGAGTACTTAGAAACTGGTGGCGACTGCAACGACGACAACCCCGACGTGTTCCCTGGGCAGATGAAGTTCTTCGCGGAGCCCTACCAAACTGGGTCAGGCAGCGACAGCTTCGACTACGACTGCAGCCAGAAGGAAGAGGGGGACAGCTCCCAGTACGGGGCTGCGCCGAGCAATTGCTCCGTGCTGATGATCGGCGGCTGCAGCGGCCAGGGATTCGTCGGTACCGGACGTACGGGCCCGACGTTGAATCCACTGTGTGGCAGCAAGACGCTGCGGACCTGCACCTGGCAGACGGTGTCGTGCAACGCGATCGAGTCCGACGTTTCCGCCAAGCGCTGCCGCTAGCGGGGTATGGACGAACAGCCTACCAATCACGACTCGCCAGGCGCCGAAGAACACCCGAATCGATGAGCCGCGAGCCCTGGCGGCGGCGCGGTGCGGGGAATCGCGTCCGTATTGGGCGTTGCGCTCCGCGCTCGTGCGGGCAGGCTACGCGTACATGACGGATGTTCTACGAGTGGCGTGCGTGTGCGGGAGCCTGCAGGCAGAGTCTGGGAATCTACGCTTGTTGAAGCGTGCCCAGGAGCTCGCCCCTCACCCCCTGAAGCTCGAGATCTTCGATGGACTGCGGGCGCTACCTCATTTCAATCCAGATCTCGACGTCTCTGGGATCGAGAGCGTTTCCGCGTGGCGGAGCTGTCTGAGCTCGCACCTGGCGGTGTTGATCGCCTGCCCGGAGTACGGTCACAGTCTACCTGGAGCGTTGAAGAACGGGGTGGACTGGGTGATCGGCAGCGGCGAGCTGGAGCGCAAACTGGTCGCCGTGACGGCGTCGACTCCACACGTCGAACGGGGTCGCCGCGGCATCGAGGCGCTGACCAACACGCTGGCGGCGGTGAGCGCCCGGGTGCTCTGGGACACTCCCGTGGTGCGTGGCGACGCAGAGGACACGCAGCTCTTGGAGCTGCTGTGTTGCCTCGAGGAAGCGGCTCGCCGGGAGCTGGACCAGCGCTGCTTCCCCTGCAGGTGAAGCGCTGACCAGCTAGCTGGCAGGACTGCCTGCCAGGCCATCCCAGAGCCGCTGCAGGGCCTGCTCGTAGTCCTCTCCGAGCTTCTTCAGGCGCTCTTCTGCGGTCTTCAGCTTCTCCGTCGCGGCTTGCTTCTCGCTCTCCAGCAGTCGCTTGGCTTCCCGGGCCTCGATGGCGCGCTCCTGAGCCAGTTTTCGCTCTGCTTCATCGAGTGAGCTGTCCTCCGAGCGCTCGGAGTAGGCCTTCTCGCTCTCGTCCAAGGTTCGTTGCACCTGCTCCGCCTCGGCGAGCTTGGCCTCGATGTCCGCCTTCGCCAGCGGCGCCGCGACGAAGACCAAGTAGCTCGTACGGCTCAGCTCTCTCGCTTGCTCCTCGAGCGCGTCGCGGTCTTCCTTGCCCAGCGACTTCTCGCTCTCCTCGATCAGGCGCTGCGCCTCGCTGTGACGATCGAGTCGCTCCTCCAGCGACTTCTCGACGTGCTTGTTCAGAGCGTGCACGGTCGCGGATGCGACATCGGCTTTGCAACCTGCTTGCTTGGCCGTGTACTGCGCGGCTCCACCCACCTTCTGCTGAAAGCCCTGTTTTTCCTCGTCGAAATAGTCTGCGATGAGCTCTGCCTCGTACGCGGCCTTGGCGTAGTCCTGGCTCTTGCCTTCCTCCGCGGCGACCTGCAGAACCTGCTTGGCCTTCGCGTGGTGCTCGGGCTTGAGCTTGCCTGGGTACTCGGAGAAGTGGCCGAACGACTCCCGAGCGGCGCGTTCACGCTCGTCCAGCTGGTTCTGCGCGTCGTGCAGCTTGGAGGGCTGGTCCAGTGCGTAGCGCGGCTGGTTGGCCGAGCTGGGGAGCATGGATCCCTGTTGCTCCTTGTTGCAGGCCACCAGGCACAGAGCAGCGGCGAGCACCAGGCCGCCGACGCGTCGCGAGCTGGCTGGTCGTTGCCTGAGAGTTTCGCAGGTCGTTGAGACGTGAAGTTTTCCGGACACGCCCGCTTGAATAACACGCCTGTTTCGCGACTTGTGGTTTCCGGGGAGCTGGCGGCGTTGCAAGGCGAAGTTGGCAAACGGAAGACGTCTGTTTGGTGTTGCAACCTTGCCGCGTGGCTAAAACCTAGGCTTTTCGTGGCTCGATCGCACTGGTCGCCAGCCGGGGATTCTGCAAGACCTGTTCTGCCCAGCTCGCTTCGGGGTGAAGTGCCACCCCCGAGTCGGCGTGCGTTGGCTGCGCCTTCGCGCACGGTACCTTGGTCGGTTGGCGACACGTGAACCGCGCAAACCTGCGACGCATCGAGCGATCGCGCGACACATACCCCTCGGCCCTCTGGCTTGAACGGATCGAACGATGAGTGATCTCGACGCTGCGTCCAACGATGAACTGTTTGCGAATCTCAAACCGCGCGAGTCGAGTCCTGGGGCGTCCAGGGTGTCGAACGCCGATGCGGCGCAGATGCTCCTGGGCACCGCGCCGAAGCCGAAGGGTGCGCCTCCGGGGCCTCCGAGTGGAAAGCTGAGCGGCCCAGTCTCCAAGCGCCCCCCGCGGCCTCCGCGCCCCGGGGAGGCTGGTGCTCCGGCGCCCCCGCCGTCGCTGCGCACGGGGCCGGTCTCCCGCAGCACCCCGCCTCCTCCGAGTCTGCGTTCGGCGCCACCTCCTCCGAGCAAGCGCAGCGCAGCTCCGCCGCCGCCCAGCTTGCGGGGCGGGCCGGGTTCCAGGAGCGCCCCGCCACCTCCCAGTCGGCGCGCACAGGAGCTGGAGATCGCCGTGGAAGTCGATGCCGTGAGCAGTCCGATGACGAGCGCGCCAGAGGCGGAGCTTCCGAGCGCGCCCTGGGCAGCGGCGCCCAGCGCGCCACCTCAGACCGATCAATCGGTTTCGGGCGGAAGCACTTCAGGGGAAGCCGCGGCGAGCGAACCTGGGCAATCCGCTCCGCTCGCGACCGCGGCGCCCACGCTGCCGACCGGGGCTCCAGCGCCCAGCGAGCCGAGCGCTGAAAATGCCCTGCTCATCGCCTCCGCCCCCAGTGCTCCGGCGCCAGGGAGCAGCCCTTCGGCTCCGCTCGTCGCCGCCTCGGCACCCGCCGCCTCGGGTCCTTCGCTGGTGGCCCAGTCTGGGCCTTCGCTGACTTCGGGGCCTGGACCCGAGACCCAGGCGCGGATCGACGAGGCCTCACGTGAGTTCCTCGAGGAAACGGCAGCGGCCCAGAACGACGACGACGACTTCGGGCACTGGGACGCTCCGACCCGTGAGGTGCCCACCAGCGAGTTCGAAGCGCCGACGCTGGAGCAGCCCGCCCCGGCGCCGCAGGGCAGGGGCACGCTGGTGTTGCCGAACCTGCCTCCGGCGCCGAGCGCGCCGCCCGTGGCTGGTCCGTTGCCCCCCGCTCCGCGGCCGGGCATGAAGACTCAGCTTGGACTCGGGCCGGTCGAAGCTCAGGCCCCCGTCGCGCCGCAGCCAATCATGCCGCTGGCTGACTACGACGAGGCGGACGATGCGCCGACGCGGGTAGTGGACGTGGCCGCAGTTCATCCCCCCATCGATGCCTCGGCGCAGAGCGGCTTGCCTCCAGTGCCCCTCGCGCCACGTGCGCCGAGCTTTCAGATCCAGGAACACCACTCGCAGCCGCCGCCTCAGCAGACCAGCTTGGCGCCGGTCGCGGCCGAGCAGATCACCTTGCCTCCCCAGCGGCAGAGGAGCCCTGCCGGCTGGATTGCCGCCGGGGTGCTGGGGTTGGCTGCGGTCGTCGGCTTGCTGTTCCTGCTACCGAACGCGGGGCTCGGCGGGGGAGGCGAGGGGGAGCTGATCATCACGGTGGCTGGTCCAGGGCAGTCCGCGATCGACGCGCCGAAGGTGCTCGTCGATGGTCAGAAGCGCTGCGACTCCTCGCCCTGTCGGGTGAAGTCCCTGGATGTCGGCCCGCACTTCGTTCGCGTCTCCGCACCCGGCTTCAAGGCGACCACCGACCTGGCGGTGAGCGTCGTCAATGGAGAGGAAGCCGTACTGCGCGTGGATATGGCGCCCGAGGCGGAGAAGGTCGCGGAGAAGGAGACGAAGCCTGACGTCCCCGAGGAGCTCGCTGCCGAAAAGCCCGCAGGCGACGCTCGGAAGGCAGAGCCCGCGGAGGAGGAGAAGTCTTCCGCTCCGGTGGCCAGGACTGCGAGCGCTGTGCCGCGATCGGCGGCGGCCAAGCTACCCCACACCGCGAAGCCCGCGACGCCCACCGGCAGCGCGACGCTGCGCATCTCGTCGATTCCGATCGCCAACGTCGTGGTCGACGGGCGGCCGCTCGGTAGCACCCCGAAGATCGTGAAGGTGTCTGCCGGCACTCACAGCGTGGTGTTCATTTCACCCACCGGTCGCAAGGTGCGCTCGGTTCGCGTGGGCGCGGGCCAGACTCAGGTGGTTGCGGTGAAGTTCTGAGTCGGGCCGTAGTCGGGGTTTGCGCGCCGCGTCCCCGTCGAGAGATCGACCTCGTGGCTTCGCACCGGCTGATAGCGCGGGGGGGCTCCCACGGCGAGCTCCCGTCGCACCTCCTCCAGCGGGCGAGCCAGGAGCTCCTCCCATTTTACCGCGGGGAAAAATTTGGCACGGAGGCCACGCACCAGTCCTTCGAGGATCACCCGCCGTGGATGCGGCGCCAGGCTGCCATCCGGGTAGCGGAGCGGTTCGAGCTTGGACTTCGCGCGCGCCCAGGGTCCAGCCAGCAGGCCCGCAGCGACGATGAAGCCGATGCCGGGGTTGCGGGTCTGGGCGAAGGAGAACGCGAGCAGCGCGCCTTCGCCAATCAGGTCGCCCTGATAACCCGTGACGGCGTGCCAGAGGTCGTGGCTGTCTCGAAGTCGATGGTGGAGCCACAGCAGCTCGCGCGCGAGCTGCGTGTCGGGGAGCTCGCGGCCGGTTTCGCTCGCTTCGACCAATCCCGCTGCCGTGATGCCTTCGCGTTCCAGGAACGCGAGGTACGCCCGACCCAAGCTGCCCTCGGGCAAGCTCGTCAGGTAGGTTCGATCGCGCAACAAGGGCAAGACATCGCCGCGGTCAGCGAGCAGCTGACTTCCGGACTCGGTGCGGCGAAGGCGCGCGAGGAGCCGCTGTCCCGTGTTGCCGCTGAGCGCTTCGATGATCTCGAACACCAGTCGAGTGTCATCGGGGTCCTCGAGTAGCGCGCGCATCGAGCGTAGCGCGTCGCCGAGTCGAATCGGGTTGTTGATTTCTGACGGTTGTTGCATCGAACCACCTCGGACGAGCGCGCGCAGGGGATAGCGGCACGTGCTAGTAACATGTCTGTAAGT
>JAGQIY010000773.1 GCA_020430865.1 Myxococcales bacterium | reverse complement strand
TTCCATGAAGCCTGTACCCGAGCCCAGGTCGTTCCGGACGTAGGCTCCCGGAAGCCGAGAACTCCAAGGATTCCGCGCGGTCGAGCACGCCTCGACACCTCGGTGGTCGATGGAGGTCGTGACGCCTGCCCAGGCGACGCCCCCGGGCGCCGATAACCCGGCGCCCCTCGCCCCACACACCTGGACCGGACCTCCGCCAAGTGCCCGGCCAGGGGCTAGCTGCATGCGGCAGGCCGGGGGGGCGGCGCCTGCGGGCCGGTGCCTGCACGCCGCCAGGCCTCGACGACCAC
This sequence comes from Myxococcales bacterium, assembly GCA_020430865.1. The sequence continues at coordinate 5,782 of JAGQIY010000773.1, read as the reverse complement.
ATGCCATTTCCGCACGCAAACTTTTCACTACCCACAGCCCATGGGCGGGGAAGCGAACGCAGCCCGTGGACTCGGGTCGACGGCGAAGCACAGGAACTGCAGTTTCGAAGCTGGCCAATCTGGCCACCCAGTGCAGCCAATGGCCCATGCGCCGGGCGGCCGGAAGCGACAGTCCCTCGGATCCACGGTTTCTCGGATCCACGGTTACTCGGAGGAAATTCCTCCGAACAGCAAAACAACAAACCGCACAAAATCATGAGCAGCGAGAACCGCCCCGCACGCGCTTCATCGCAACACGCGACATCACAGCCAAACGCGACAGCCAAACGCGACAGCCAAACGCGCCAACCAGGATTCGCCTGCTGCCAGTGGAGTCGGGTGGGGCGGGTCTGCGCGGGCAAAACCACTCGCGATCCAGCCTCACCTCGGTATCCTTTAGCGTTGTCTTTGGGGAGCAGGAGTGAATCAGAGCGTGAGTGAGTCCAGCACTGGCCGGAGCATCCTTCTGGTTGATGACGATCCGGCTATCGTGCGCTACTTGCGCCACGGCTTCGAGCGTCGCGGCTACACCGTGACCTCTGCAGCGGATGGACTCGACGCGGTCGAGCTACTGAGAAAACAGTCCTTCGATGGCCTGGTGCTGGATCTGCACATGTCCGAGATGGACGGCTGGAGCGTGATTCGCCAGCTGAAGCATCTCCCCGCGGCACCGCTAACCGTGCTGCTATCGGGCTACATCGACGTACCCGCCACCGTCGCTGCAGTGCGCGCTGGAGTCTACGACGTGGTGGAGAAACCCGTGACGATCGACGATCTGGATCGGCGATTTCGCATGGGCTGGCAGGGAGCTCACAGCACTGGTCCCGCGCCACGCAACACGGAACCACTCAAGGACGCCGCCGATCAAATCCTCGGAGAAACGCCAGCGGTCCGTCACATCCGCAACCAGGTACGCAGCGTCGCGCGATTCCCAGATCTCTCGGTGTTGATCATGGGGGAGACGGGCACCGGCAAGGAGCTGGTGGCGGACGCCATCCACAAGCTGACCCACGCGGACCTGCCCTTCGCGTCCTTCAACTGCGCAGCGATCCCGGAAGCCCTGTTCGAGAGCGAGCTGTTTGGCCACGAGCCCGGCTCCTTCACGGGAGCGCGCGCCACGAGAGTGGGCCTGCTCGAGTCCGCCGGTTCCGGGAGCGTCTTCCTGGACGAGGTGGGTGAGATGCCTCCAGCCCTGCAGCCGAAGCTGCTCAGAGCCCTGGAGACCCGGCGTTTCCGCAGGCTCGGAGGGACCCGGGACATCCCGCTACGGGCTCGGGTGATCAGCGCTACCAACCGAGTGCTCGACCAGAGCGAGTCGGAGATGCGCTCGGATCTCTACTTCCGCCTTGCCGGGTTCACGATCTTCACTCCGCCGTTGAGGGAGCGGCTGCCCGACATCGAACCACTCGCCCTCCACCTGCTGGAGGCCTTCGCGCGACGCTACTCCGGCGTGCCTACACGACTCAGTCAGAGCGCGGGTGAACTCCTGCTCCAGCACGACTGGCCGGGAAACGTGCGCGAGCTGAAGCTGGTCGTCGAACACACCGCCGTGATCGCGGGAGGCGCCGTGATCGAGGCCGAGGACCTCCAACGTGCCATCCGGCAGCGCAGCTCACACTCCCCCCAATCCGGGAAGTTCCCCGTGTTCAACTCAGCCGAGCACCACTCGGACGTGCGGGGTCTTCGGGATGTCGAGCGGGAGATGATCGTGGCCGCCTACGAGAGCAGCGGCCACAACCTCAGCTCAGCCGCTCGAAGCCTGGGCATCCCCCGCTCCACCCTGAGAGACAAGCTGCGAAAGTACGGCTGTCGCTAGCGGATTCAGCGGGCAACGCGCTCGATGAGCGGTGCAAGGGCCAGAGCGCTCACCCGAGCCGTGCGGAGCCGCAGCCTGCCGCTGGCGGCCAGCGGTGCGTGACGCCCCTGGTCAGGTGACGGACTCCGACTGACCGGGGTGTCGGATTCCGACAGACCGGACATCTTTCCGCACAGAATCTCCCGGACGCGACGTGAGGATCGAGCCGTTTTCGGCTCGATGTGGCGGGGCGAGGCCGAAGCACGAGCAAGCGCGAGATGGACTGTGGGTTGCATGAGGGACGCGCCCCGTGTGCTTGACATGACTGACTTCGACGGATTGCACTTGGACCTGGCTCAAGTAGGCGCTGCCCTGGCGGTGTGTGACCGCAATGGACAGGTCGTCGGCCTGAGCGCGCAAGCGAAGGCGACCTTCGAACGCGTCGGCATCGACTGCACGAGCGTCCCGTTCCGCCTGCCAGATTCGTTGTGGTCCCAGCTGGGTAGCCTGCAGCTCGGAGACGCGACGGAATGGTCTCCAGAGCACGACCCTGGCACCTACCTGGGTTGCTCGCCCTATCTGCTTGGAGACAGTCACCTGCTCCTGGTGATGCGGGAGGTGTCCGACAAGCGACTGAAGCTCTCCCGCGCACTCCACCGGCAACGCCTCGAGAGCACGGGGAAGCTGGTCGCTGCGATCGCCCACGATCTGAGGGCGCCCCTGTCCAGCATCGTCTACAACGCCGAGCTGCTCACCCAGCAAAACACGCTGGAGGAGGCGGAGCTGCGCGAGGTCGTGCACGACATCCGCATCGCCTGCCGACGCCTGAAGCGCACCATCGACGGCTTGCTCGACTACGCGCGACTGGGACCACAGGTGGAGATCGACCTGTCCCTGCGAGAGACGCTGGAGCGGGTTGGCTCGTTCGTGCGTCCGCTGCTGCGAGACGGCAAGCATCGTCTCTCCTTCGAGGTTGGACCGGGCGCGGAGTGGGTGAGGGGCAACCCGATCGTCATCGAGCAAGTCTTCGTCAACCTGGTCGTCAATGCCACCGAGGCCAAGGGCGAAGGCGCCCACATCGAGATCCACGCGGATAGCTCGACCGGATCCTTGGTTCGGGTGTGTGTCCGCGATGACGGGCCCGGCGTTCCGGCGCAGCTGAGGGACCGCATCTTCGAACCCTTCTTCACCACGAAGACGAAGGGCACGGGGCTCGGTCTGACCACGTCGCGCCAGGCCGTCCGTGATCTGCAGGGCGACCTCGTCCTCGAACCAAGCGACACGGGGACGAGCATCGTCGTGCTGTTGCCGAAGGGAGAACCAGTGGCGGAGGGGGCAGCAGAACTGTGACTTCCGTGCTCGTTGTCGACGACGACCAGCAGCTCGTGTCTGCCATCTCGCGCGACCTGCGAGCGAACGGCTATGACGTGCTCTCTGCGTCGTCCGTGGATGGTGCGCTCCAGCAGCTGACCGAGCAGGCGTCCGACGTCGTCCTGACCGACCTGCGAATGGCCGAGGCCGACGGAATCGACCTGCTCCTGGCGATTCGTGAGCGAGGCTTCAACAGCCGCCCGATACTGATGAGCGCGTACGCCACGGCGCGTGACCACCAGAAGGCCGTCGAGCTCGGTGCGGTGCGCGTGCTGTGCAAGCCCTTTGGCTCTCGCGAGCTCCTGGACGCGATCCAGCAAGCGATCGACTGCGCGACTGGTTTCCGCGGCAGCGTTCACGGCCTCAGCCTGATCGACATGCTGCAGATGTTCCACTACGGGCGTCGCTCGATCACTCTGCGCGTCGATGACTCTATCCCCGGGGCAATACACATCGAGGACGGCGAGATCGTCCACGCGGAGCATGGGAACCGCACCGGCGAAGAAGCGCTGAAGGCCATCCTTGCGCTGCCCACCGGCTCGCTGAGCACGGGGGCATTCCAGAGCGGCTCCACGACGATCGAGCGCTCGTTCCAGTCGCTGCTGCTCGACCTGCTGCGAACCGTCGATGAACAACAACGAGACGAGGTCAGCCTGGAACTCGATGAAGCTGACTTCTTCGGCGCCTCCCTCGACGGCGCCACGGAAGAAACCGAAGGGGAAGCCATGATGGGCAAGATTGATGACGCTTGTAAGGAAGTCGTTGACAACGTGGACGGTGCCGTCGCTTGCGGTGTCGTCGATCTCGACACGGGCATGCTGCTCGGGATCCACAACACCGCTCAGTACACGCAGACGCTCAACGAAGTCGTGGCGGCTGCCACGATGGATCTGTTCCGGGGACCGAACGTCGGTCGCGTCGAACAGATGGTCCGCGCTCACCGCGGCATCCCCGAGGACGGCGAGCACTACTTCCAGGAGGTCCACATCACCTCCGCCAACAACTACCACTTCGCGAAGACCATGAAGGGCGGCAAGGCCGTGATGATGCTGGTCACCAAGAAGACGACGAACATCGGCATGGGGTGGGCCCAGCTGAAGGCGGCTCTCCCGATCGTCGAGCCCCTGGTCCCGTAGATTCAGAAGGCAAGAACAACAAATAAGAAGGGTGGAAGACTATGAGTCTGGATGATGCGTTGAACAAGGTTAGGTCCGCGGTCCCCGAGTGCGTGGCGGTGGGCTTCGTGGACATGAAGACTGGAATGCTGCTCTCGGTCAAGACCGTCGACAGTCACCCGCAGGAGGTCCTGGATCTGGTCGCTGCTGCGACCGGTGAGCTGTTTCAAGGACAGAACGTCTCCGCCATCGAGGCGACGTTCAAGCGTCTCCGCGGGGTACGGGACGATGGTCACCACTACTTCCAGGAGATCATCATCATGTCGGACAACCTCATTCACGTCTTCCAGCGCTGCAAGCGCAACGAAGACATGGTCCTGGTGGTGGTATGTCGGATCTCGGCCAACCTGGGTATGGTCCTGACCAAGGCTCGATCGAACCTCGAGGCAGTGGAAGCGGCGGTCTAGCCATGTCCGATCGGCGGCGCGACTCACCCACGATTCCGTGTCGTGACTCCGCGTCGTCTCCTGCGCAGTCGGTCCCTCCGGCGGCGGTCCTGCCCCTCTTCGAGCGGGTGGAGGAGCTGCCGGAGGGCGCAACGGGCGCGCTGTTGTTCGGCTCGGAGACCGCGCCAGCCGGGGCGATCCTGGTCGAAGCCGGACGCATCTGCTGGGCAGCGGTGGACAGCATGCGCAGGCGCCTGACCGACTTGCTGCGCAAGAACTCCGATCCTCCTATCCCCGCGGAAGTGCTCCAGGCGGCGTTCCGGAAGTGCCGCGACACGAGGCGTCCGTTCGGCGAGACGCTGGTCGCGGAAGGCATCGTATCGGAAGATGGACTGCGACGGACGCTGCGCCAGCACAGCGCCGAGAGCATCGCTGTCCTGACCCTGCTCGGCAATCTGCCGGTGGTATTTCGGGCGAGCAAGGAGCGGCGCTATGACGCTCGCTTCACCTTCTCCCCCGCGGAGCTGCTCTGCACGATTGGCGCGCTGCGCGAGCCGAGCATGGCGGCGAGCGCGCGGGTGCGACTCCGGGAGCTGCTCTCACAGGGTGGACTCGGCGTCGCCTTCCATCGTTCGTCGACGACGGCGCTTCCAGTGCCCATCGGCGTCGTGGGGGCAGACGATCTGTCGGTGATGGAGATCGTGGAGGCCGGTCAGTGGAGCGTTGGCGCTCAGGACGTCTCGGCCGCCATCGGAGCCAAGGCTCGGGTCTACGCCGCGGGCTCCAGCTCGGGTCGCTTCGCAACGACCTGGCTCGAGGGCGACGTGGTCTACACGGTGTTCTGCGAGTCGACGGCGGTGCTCGCACGGGTGCTGGCGAAGCGCTCGACGAGCCTGTCCAGCTGACGGGGAACTCTGCACAGCGTGCAAGAAAGCGAATGAACCGTGGCCGTATTCGACGAGCGAGAACAGAAGATCGTCGTGCGGGTCGTCTATGATGGCCCCGCGCTCGCGGGT
>JAGQIY010000772.1 GCA_020430865.1 Myxococcales bacterium | reverse complement strand
TGTGCCGGATCGCTTTGGCCAAATCGTCGTCGCCGGCCCATGCCCAGTTCGACACTAGACCGAGCGAGAACCAAGGATGGGTGTCCCGGAGACCCGTGAACGCATGGAAGAAACGTTGGAGCAGAGACTTGGCCGCTGACCCTATGAGAGCGGGGTCAGCCAAACCATCCGCCGAATACGCCTGAGTCTGATCGACGTGGAACTTCACCTGGAAGAAGTCTGCTGCGCAGTCGCGCGCCTCATCCCGACGCCCAGGAGCTCGGTATGTCACGGTCACGTCGTCGACGTAGGGAGCGTCCCCGTCCTCGAGCTTCACGCGCGTCACGACGGTATCGGCGAACAAGAGCTGTGAGGCCTGGTACCAGAAGAAGCGGGCCTGGTAGTCGTCGCCGAGGAGTCGTGCCGCGATTTGTTTCTGCGCCACCTATGCCTCCTTCTGTTGAATCGGCTGAGGTGCGCCCGCGCGCGAACGCGACAGATCCTGATTCAGGGACTCCACGAGCTCGATGGCGGTCAGAACGACGGACGCCGCAAGGCCAGTTGAGACGACGCTCTCTGGAAAGTCTTCGCGGTGCTGCCCGAAGTCACCAACGGATTGAAGTGCGTCGATGAGCAGCGTCGTGCACTTGGTGACTACCCGAGCCTTTCGTTCGACGCGTTCCGTACCGGTCATCAGGCGCAGAACGTTGCACTGAGCACCTTGCCGGCGAGGGAGGCTGCGGTCGTCCTTGAGCCAGTTCAGGCTCTCGCCAGAGTGCTGCCACTCTTTGAGCCATGCGTCGGGGATCTTGCGTCCATCCTCCAGCTCGACATCCCATACGACGCTCATCGCACGGCTGGCGATGCTGCGAACCCACTTGAGGGCAAGCTCGGGGTTCGGGTCGATGTCCCGCACGGCTCCTCGCAGGTAGCTGAGCAGCTCCGCGTCTGTCGATTCTTTTGCAACTTGCGCGAGGCGAAGTTCGAGGACGCCGCGGATACTTCCGTCGAAGTCCTTCCGCGTGCCGAACAACCGTTTCAGATCCGCCACAGCCGGCCCCTGCTGAACGGCGTAGCGCGCCATCAGCCGGCACGAGGAGCGCATCCGGTTGCCCGACGCCGTGCCGTAACCGCGCCCGTCGAGCGCACGCTGGCGTGGCAGGGACAACTCGGAGAGGGAGACGCCCTCGCTTTCCTTTTCTGCGAGCGCGGCGATGTCTCCACGAAGCTCGAAATTGCAGTCGTCCCAGAGATGTTCGAGATGCGCGGGCGGCTGGGCAAGCATCTCGGCAGCGAGCGCGTCGACGTCCGGCTTGCCGATGGCCTTGCCGGCCTGAGTTCCGCTTGCCAGGCGTTCAAGAAGGGAGGCGGCGAGCACGGGGACCCCTCCGGACCAGTTCATCAACTCCTTCCGCGCGGCCCCGTCGACGGTGATGCCGTTGCCGTTCAGCGGCGCGAGCAGCTCGTCCCAGTCGTCTTCACGGAACGGCCCCACGACCACCGGGTTGGGATTGAAGATCTCCCAGAAGTCGGAGGTACGCGACTCCTCGGTCTTGCAAAGCTCGCGCAACGGCTGGCGGCTTCCGGTGACCAGGCGGAGGCTGGACTTCTGGGCCAGCGACCGGAGCTGATCCCAGAGGTTGCGGGTAATTCCCGTCCCAGCGAGGACGTGGTCGAAGCCGTCGAGCACGACGAGCAGGCGGCATGACTGCTGCTCCAGGTCCTGGAAGGCAAGATCGAGCAACTCGTGGAGCCCTTGATCATCGAGGTCGATGTACTCGGCGACGTCCGGCTTCAGACCGACCAGTGCCTTCTTCACGACCTCAGCGAAGCGCCTCCGGAAAGAGGCATCCTCGGTCGGAGGGGCGTGCCGAAGATCGACATAGGCGGCAGCCGCGTAGTGCGTGTTTCCGGCGGTGAGACGCTGCGTGAGTCCGCTCAAGAAGACGGATTTGCCGAACAGCGTCGGACCGACCACCTGCACGTGGTCCGGCGATGGCTTCAGAAGATGTCGCTCGAGTTGCTCGACGAGGCGGCGGCGCGCGAGCAGCTTGGGCACGGAGGTACCCATGACCTGGTATGGATGGTTCATGTGTGTGCCTCCTGGGCCTCTTCGCGCGCTCGGGCGACAGCATCATCGAGGTCGATCGACATCCGGATCCACATGCCAAGCAGGGGCACCGCGACACGGTAAGTCCCGCCGCGGTACGCCTTGTCGAACTCAACCAACTCGAGCTCGCGCAAGTACTCAAGGTCGTCGCCGAGATGGCTCTCACGCGCCACGCGAACGCCGTGGCCCTCCAGCTTGGCGTAGAGAAGCTCGAGGTTGACGGCGTCCGGCTCGTTCGCCAGCCGCTCGCAGAGCGCCAAGATGAGCCGCCGCCGGTGCGTCTGAGCGTACTCCCAGAGAGTACGGAAGTGCTCGTTGTCGAGAACCATCTCGCCCGCCGCATCGTTGACGGCAGCCACCGTGATCGTACGCTCGCCGGATTCGGCGGCCTTCTCGAAGACCCGGTTGCAGAGCGATTGGATCAGGAACGGCTGACGGGCACACAGCTCTACGACGCGGTCCCGCGCAGCCGGTAGGTAGTCGAGGCGCTCCGTGACGGGTTCCGTGACCAGCTTGCCTGCGTCCTCGAGTGGCAGCGCGCTGATGCCGAGCCTGTAACCAAGCCCAAAGAGGGCCGACCAATACTCTTCGCGCAGGCGCTTGAGGCGCCTTGAGCCCGTGAGGATGGCGGACAGGCCCTCGTGGTGCTGCAGGATGTGGCGGATGTTCTCCGGCACTTGCGGACTCGTGACGCCCGTGTCGATCCCCTCTTGCAGCTTGTCGAACTCATCGAGCATCAACAGCACGCGCCGGGGCTTGGCCTCCGCGAGTGCCACCGACAGATACTCCTCGAAGACTTCGAATGGATGATCGCCTGCGAATGCTCGGTCCAGGGCTCCGCGGAACTCGACCTTGAATGGCCGACGTGACTCGGGAGGCGTCTCGCCCGGAATCCACGTGCGCACCCCGGCATCGAACAGGCCCCAGCCCAGCGTCCGCGCCAGAAGTCGGTAGACGTTGCGCGTGGAGATTCCGGGGCGCGACTCGTCTCCTTCCGCGTCCTGGAACGAACAGTAGACCGGAACCCATCCGGGCAAGGCCTCCTGCTTCTGCAGCTGCCGCAAGATGGATGTCTTGCCGGTTCGACGGTTGCCCTCGAGGAGAATGACGTTTGCCTTCGTGGCGGATCCAAGCTGCCGCTTGATGCGCTCGAGAACATCGCGACGGCCATAGAACATCTCCTCGCGATCCACGGGGTTACCGACGATGTACGGGCTGGGGCCCAGGTCCCTGGCGAGTACGGCGTCCCGAGTCGAGCGAACAAGAAGCTCGAGGTGAATGTCGCCCCACTTGGCCGTTCCGTCGAGGAGGTCTGCACGCCAGTGCACGTCGACTGGAAGAGCCCCCACCACGTTCGGCACCTGGATCCTCAGCGGCTCAAGATGCGTCCCACCCTCCGCGAGGTACCCGAAGCGAACGTTGCTCTGCGACGTAAACAAAGCCCCGCCTCGAAGCGCGACCTTCGACGGGTTTCGTATGCGGAAGCCGACCTCGACGTCGGCTCCGGGCTCCACCACCGCGGGCTCGAGGTCGACCGAGATGCAGGACGTAGCCACGAGTCTGTTTGCGTCGGCGCGCACGATCTGCAGTAGCGTCTCGCTGAGCTGCCTCAGTCGGTGCGCCAAGGGGTCATCGGAGTTCTTCAGGTATTCGACGAGGGTGCGCGACTTCTGCTCGCACGCCTGAAGTACCGCGAGACGCGCGGTGCTCTCTGGAACGCCGTCGAGATCCTCGAGCACGTGGCCCACTTCCGAAAGTAGCTGGAACCACTT
>JAGQIY010000771.1 GCA_020430865.1 Myxococcales bacterium | reverse complement strand
GGCGGGCTGGGTGCTCGCCAGCGCGATAAGCGGCACCGCGGCGCCCAGCGTGAAGCGGAGCAGCAGCGGCGCCAGACGGCGGGTGGCAATCGAGCGTGTGTGCATCTTGACTTCCCCCTGTTCGTGGCGCTCCGGAGACAGCGCGCGGAAAGGATGCGTATGCTCTATCGCAGCGAGGGAGTCGCGCAAAGCCCCAACAACCTCTAACCTTGCTGCAGCCCATGACCAAACCCATCGAAGAGGCCGACGCTCTCGGGCGGCACTTGCCCCGCATCGAGCTCGAGGTGAAGTCCGTCGATCCAGCTGCGCCGCCCGGGTTCCTGCGGCTGGTGAGGAGGCGGCTGATCGCACGCTATCCCGACGCCTCCGAGAGCGAGGTGTTCGTCTACGACGAGGTGGACCGACGGGCGCTGGATGCCGTGGTCGTGGCGCCTCACTACGTGGCGAACGGGATACGCTACGTGTACCTGCGCAGCGCGCTACGTCCCCCGATCGCCTTGCGGGATGCGGAGCGCTCCCCCATCGCTGAACCGAAGGAGCGGGGTCTGTGGGAGCTGGTGGCGGGTCTGCTCGAAGAAGACGAGCAGGACGCGGCCGGACTGAAGCGCTGCGCAGCGCGCGAACTGCTGGAGGAGACGGGCTTCGACTGCCAGACGGAGTGCTTTCGCGAGCTGGGTCCGAGCACGTATCCCGCGCCAGGCGTGATCGCCGAGCGCCATTTCTTTTTCCATGTGGAAGTGAAGCCCTCGGAGCGCGGGGAACCGACGCTGGACGGATCGGCGCTCGAGGCTCACGCAGCGATCCTCCCGGTGCGTCTGACCACGGCGCTCGAGGCCTGCCGCGCGGGCCAGATCGAGGACGCCAAGACGGAGCTGGGGCTGCGGCGCCTGGCGGAGCTGGAACTCCTGGGTAGGCTCTGAGGTGTAGCGGTGAGACCCCGGGTGATCGTCGTCGCGAAGCGCTCCGCGTACGCGCACTACGTCGAGGAACAGCGGGACCGTCGGGTCGGGCACTTGCTCGAGAAGCAAGATCCCTCGGTGCGGCGCTGGCGCGCTGCACATCAGGCCCACCAGAGGACCGTGAAAGCGGTCGAGCGAGAGCTCGAGCGGCTTGGCGCGCGAGCGCTGATCCTGCGGAAGTCCCACGCTGTTTTCGACGCGTCGAGCTGCGATCTGGTGGTGACCGTGGGCGGCGATGGCACCTTGCTCGCAGCCTCTCATCACGTGTCGCGAGCGCCGATGCTGGCCGTCAACAGCTCGCCAAGGGACAGTGTTGGTTTTTTCTGTGCGGTAAATCGTGGCAGCCTGAGCGAGGCCCTCGAGAAGGCGCTCGCGGGTCGCCTTCCGAGCGTGGAGCTGGCTCGCATGGAGGTCGAGGTCAATGGCCGGGTGCGCTCGCGGCGGGTGCTGAACGAGGCGCTGTGCTGCCACACGTCGCCCGCGCACACATCGCGCTACTTCGTGCGCTACGGCCGCATCAACGAGCAGCATCGCTCGAGCGGCTTCTGGATCGGACCGGCGGCGGGTTCCACCGCTGCCCAGCGTTCGGCAGGTGGGCGTATCCTCCCGCTGACCAGCCAGCAACTCCAGTTCGTGGTGCGGGAGCCGTACGTGCCCGCCGGACAGGAGTACCAGCTAAGTCGTTTCCTTGTGGATCCAAAGCGCAGCGTGAAGGTGCAGGTGAAGATGCACGACGCGGCGCTCTATCTGGACGGCCCGCACCTGGAGTTTCGCTTGCGCCTCGGCGATCAGGTGGTGTTTCGGCTCAGCAAGGAGCCGCTCACGTTGCTCGGCTTGAAGGGGCGTCGGCGTGCTCAGCGCGCTCCCATCGCCGCGGAGTGAGCAGGTCTGGGTCGCCTGTCCGGCGCGCCTCACCCCCGACCGCACTGGAATGAACGTTACAGGGTTCGATGGGGGTGGATCCCGGTGGGCTCGTCAAAGAAATGCACCCCCCCTTCAAGGG
>JAGQIY010000770.1 GCA_020430865.1 Myxococcales bacterium | reverse complement strand
GAACTGCGCAAGCTCGCGCAGCGCCTGCGCGTCGCGCGCCAGCCGAGCCCGCTCGCTCTCGCTCTCGCTCTCGGAGCTCGCGAGCTCGTGCTCCTCCGCGAGCCCGGTCAGGCGTTTCTTCCAGCGATCGGCGCCTCCGATCACGGCAGCGTCGTTCAGCAGGCGTTCCCAGCGCCGCGGCGCGGGCCGTGTCCCGCTGGCGTCGAGGTTGTGGCTGCGCGCGGCCGCGAGGAGCTGTTCTTCCGACACCTCTTCGGTCGGGGGTGGAGCTTGGGGCAGCAGTCCATGTTCGTCCACTGGCGCCGCCCAGCTCTCGCGCTCGCGGTCCTCCGCTGGGTCTCGCGCACAACCCAGGGACAGGTACTCGGCGAAGCGTCCCGCGCTGAGTCCTTCCGCGCGGCAAGCGAGGAGCGCGAGGAGTCCACGCCCGGCGGGATCGGGGCGCTCGAGGCCCCGCGCGAGGTGATGGGGCACCCCAGCGCGAGTCAGAGCTTCGCTGATGTGGGCGGCGTAGTTCTGCGGGCTGCGTAGCAGCACCGCCATGCGCTCGAAGGGCACGTCTTGGCCCGCGTACTCCACGATCTGCCGTGCGATCTCGACGCACTCCCGGTTCTCACCCGGGGCGCTCAGGATCTTCACGCCAGCGTCCAGCTCGACGCGTCCGAGCTCACGTGGGTTGAAGAGCTCGAGCTGCAGGCGGTCCAAGCTGGTCCCGCCGCCGTCTGCCTCCAAGAAGTCGGGGGCCGTGTCGAGCGCACGGGCCAACCAGTCCTCGCTCTGTTTATCGCCGTGAGGAAATGCGACCCAGCAGGGGATGCGACGTCCCAGAGCACGAACCAGCTCGGCCTCCGCCGCGTGATGCACGCGCGGATCCAGGATCAGTGCGGCTGAGTACTCGAGAGGTGCGTCGGTCAGCGCCTCGGTCGCCTGCCTCAGCACCTGAGCGCGGGTGACGAGCTTGAGCCGTGCCAGCTCGGTGCGCAGCCGCCCGAGCAAGCGCACCAGGTCCGGCGTCCGAGTTCGCAGCTCGTCGAAATCGAGCCTGGCTAGCTCCAGGTCGTTGAACGTGCGCACCAGGGCCCGCGGCAATCCGGGGCGTTGTCCCACCGCCGAGAAGCGCCCGAGCTCACCTCGTGCCTCGAGCTCCGCGATCACCCGGCACGCCGAGGCTTCCAGACTGAGGTTGGTCGTCGGCAGCTCGCCTCGTTCGGCCAGGCGCGGTTCGGCGAGAACACCGGCGAAACTCAGCAGAGTGTGCCGCTGCCAGCCGAAGCAGGCCTGCTCCGCGGTGAGGCTGCCGTGCACCAGTCGAGACAATGCCAGTGGCGAGCCGAGGAGCAGTAGACGCGCCGCCTGGCCGCGGCTTCGAAGCCACTCCCGCGCCTGACGCAATCGTCGCTCCGCGCTGTGGGAGACCCAGAGTTCATGGCTCGCATCAGGCACCGTCAGACTCTATAGCGGTTCCAGGCGCGCTACAGGAGCCCCCTCGGCCAATGACTAGAGCGCAGCGAACCGGACCTCGGCTATGATGCGAGGGATGCGGTGGACGCTGCGCCAGCTGGTTGGCCTGGAGTCGGCGACTCCGGCCGCGCATCCCCTGTGGAGCAGCTGGGCTGCGGTATGAGCGGACCTCCTTCCACGCGCTCCGGTTTCGCGCAGTCCAGTGAACCCCCGGCGAGCGTCGGACCTCGCAGCAGCATGCGCCCGAGCATCGTGCCGGTGGCGCAAGAACCCCGCATCGGCTTGGTGCTGAGCGGCGGCGGCATGCGAGGCGCCTACGAGGTGGGCGTCGTCGAGGGCATCGTCGAGGCTCTCGGAACACCGACGCATCGACCGTCGCCCTTTCGGGTGTTCGCCGGGACCAGTGTTGGTGCGATCAACGCTTCGTACCTCGCCGCCAACACCCACCGCGCGGACATGGACATCGAGCGCCTGCGTCACACCTGGATCAGCCTGGAGATCGAGCGCCATCTGCGCTTCGATCCGTTGGGCTTCCTCTCCCTTCGGGCTGGCCTGCGGCGCGCCGGCGACGGCTCTCGGGACCCAGAGCACTTCGGGCGCTCGCTGCTGGATCCGCGGCCTCTGGAGTCGATGATCGGGGGCAGCATCGAGTGGGAGACGCTGCACGACAACGTGGACGCCGGTCGGACGCTAGCGCTGCTCGTTGCGGCATTGGATGTCGCCACGGGGAAGACCACCATCTTCTCCGAGGTGGCGCCTGCGGCAGATTTCAGACCATCGCGCGATCCGCGGCGCCGTGCGGAAATTGGACAGATCGGCGACGAGCACGTGCTGGCGTCGGCAGCGATTCCGCTGCTCTTCCCTGCGCGGCGCATCGGCGCGTCGTACTACTGTGACGGCGGGTTGCGCTTCAACACGCCAATTTCTCCTGCCATCCGCGCCGGCTCGGATCGCCTGGTGGTGATCACCCTGTCGGGCACCCGGGAGGAGGGCGTCGAGCCCGAGGTGAAGCTCGACGAGTACCCGGGGTTGTTTTTCCTTGCAGGAAAAGTGATGAACGCGCTGTTGCTGGATCAGGTGGTCTACGATCTCGCCGTGCTCAAGCGCTTCAATCATCTGGTCGCCGTGCTGGAGCAAGCCCTCCCGCCCCAGAGCTTCGCGGAAGTGGAGCGGCTCTTGATCGACTCCCGGGGGGCTCCCTACCGTCGCATCGAGACCCTGGTCTTCAGCCCCTCGGAGGATCTGGGCGCGATCGCTCAAGAGCACCTCGAGCGTCACCTCGACTCCTGGCGCTTGTCGCGCATCCCACGCTGGCTCCTGGGAGTCGCCCGCGGGTCCCAGGCGGATTGGGCGGCCTACCTGCTCTTCGACGGCGGATTCGCCGAACGCCTGATCGAGTTGGGGCGAAAAGACGCTCTTGCGCGCAGCCAGGAGATCCGCGAGTTCTTCGGGGCCGCCTGTGTGCTGGCGCCCTGAGCCGAGGCGGCGTTCGGGGGCTCGACCGTGTCACGAACATGTGGCATTGGTCGCGCCCTTGGCCTCACTAGGCTCGAGCGCTGCGGTCGAGGCGCGTCAGCCGTGGGGCTAGTAGCAAAGCAGTGGAGGAACGATGAGCAAGGTTCTGATCGTCGGTGCGGGCGGTGTCGGCAAGGTCGTGGTGCACAAGTGCGCCCAGGTGCCCGAGGTGTTCAGCGAGATCGTGCTGGCGAGCCGGACGCTCTCGCGTTGTGAAGCCATCGCCGCCGAGGTGAAGGAACTCACTGGGCGAGACATCGAGATCCTGGCGCTCGACGCGGACGACCCCGAGAACACGATCAAGCTGCTCGACGAGGTCAAGCCCGACCTGCTGCTGAATGTCGCCCTGCCTTACCAGGATCTGGCGCTGATGGACGCTTGCCTGGCTCGCAAGGTCGACTACCTCGACACGGCGAACTACGAGCCGCCGGACGTCGCCAAGTTCGAATACAAGTGGCAGTGGGCCTACCAGGATCGCTTCAAGGACGCGGGCGTCATGGCGCTGCTGGGCAGCGGCTTCGATCCCGGCGTGACGAACGTCTTCTGCGCCTACGCCCAGAAGAAGCTGTTCGACGAGATCGAGACCATCGACATCCTCGACTGCAATGGGGGTGACCATGGTCATCCCTTCGCGACCAACTTCAACCCTGAGATCAACATCCGTGAGATCACCCAGAACGGCCGCTACTGGGAAGCCGGCGAGTGGAAGGAGATCGCCCCGCTGAGTATCCACCAGGATTTCGATTTCCCGGGGGTGGGGGTGAGGCGCGCCTACGTGCTCTATCACGAGGAATTGGAGTCCCTCTGCCAGAACATCAAGGGCCTCAAGCGTATCCGCTTCTGGATGACCTTCGGCGAGAAGTACATCACGCACCTCAACGTGCTGCAGAACGTCGGCATGACCAGCATCGAGCCGATCGAGTTCCAGGGGCAGCAGATCGTGCCGATTCAGTTCCTGAAGGCCCTGTTGCCGGATCCAGCGTCGCTCGCGAAGAACTACACCGGCAAGACCAGCATCGGTTGCCTCATCGAGGGCAAGAAGGACGGCAAGCCGAAGCGTGTCTTCATCTACAACATCTGTGACCACGCCGAGTGCTATCGAGAGGTGCGCTCGCAGGCCATCAGCTACACGACCGGTGTGCCCGCGATGGTGGGCGCGATGATGATGCTCACCAAGAAGTGGCAGGGTCACGGCGTCTTCAACATGGAGCAGCTCGATCCCGAGCCTTTCCTCGAGGCACTGGGCAAGCACGGCCTGCCCTGGCACGTCGAGGAGCGCTGACGTGGGAGACGGCGAGAGCGACATCCCCTGGGCCCAGCCCTGTGATCCGGGGACGGATGTCTCCCAGGTACAGACTCCAGCCTACGTCATCGACCTGGACAAGTTGCGCGAGAACCTGCAGGTGCTGCAGCGTGTGCAGCGGGAAGCAGGCTGCAAGATCCTCCTCGCGCTGAAGGGCTTCGCGGCCTGGTCGACCTTTGGCGAGATCCGCAAGGTTCTCCCCGGCATCACCGCCAGCTCACCGGATGAGGCTCGCCTCGGGAAGGAGGAGTTCGGTGGTGAGGTACATGCGTACGCGCCGGCGTACTCCGAGGCAGACTTCGAGGACCTGCTCCCGCTGGTGGATCACCTGGTGTTCAACTCGCCCAATCAGCTGCGCCAGTTCGGACCTCGAGCACGCGCCGCTGGCATCGAAGTCGGGCTCCGGGTGAACCCGGAGCACTCCGAGGTGAAGACACCGCTCTACGATCCGTGTGCTCCAGGATCGCGGCTTGGCACGCGCCGGAGCGCCCTCACCCCCGAGCTCGTGGAGCGACTGGACGGCCTGCATTTCCACACGCTGTGCGAGCTTGGCTCGGACGCGTTGGAGCGCACCCTCGCCGCCTTCGAATCACGCTTTGGTGAGTTCATCCCCAAGCTCGAGTGGGTGAACTTCGGTGGAGGCCACCACATCACGCGTCCCGACTACGACGTCGACCTCTTGATTCGCCTCGTGAAGGGCTTCCGGGAGCGCTGGAACGTCGCTGTGTACCTCGAGCCGGGCGAAGCCATCGGGCTCAATACCGGCACGCTGGTCACCTCGGTGCTCGACATCATCCCTGGCGAACCACCCATCGCGATCCTCGACACCTCGGCCACCGCCCACATGCCTGACGTGCTCGAGATGCCTTACCGTGCGGAAATTCGAGGAGGGGCGCGGCCCGGGGTCCTCGCGCACGACTTTCGTCTCGGGGGCCTCACTTGTCTGGCCGGAGACGTGATCGGAGACTACTCCTTCGCCGAGCCGCTGGTGATCGGCTCGAAGCTGGTGTTCCTCGACATGGCTCACTACACCATGGTCAAGAACACGACGTTCAACGGCGTGCGACTTCCGAGCATCGTGCTGGCAGACGGCGAGGAGCGCCGGGTCGTCCGGCGCTTCAGCTACGCCGACTACAAGCACCGTTTGAGTTGAGCGACGGGCCTGCCACCGAGCGTCAGGTGAGCGTCGCGAGCGGGCCCTCGGGACGGGGAGTCGTCGGTCCGAGTATCCCGCGAGTCGTGCGTCTTTCAAGCGGCTCTGGCGGCGCTTTTCATCGCCGTGTCGGCTGGCGCTAACGGCTCGCGATATGCGGATCGGGGTGTTATAAGCCTCGCAACCCAAGGGCCGAAGGAACACCGCAGCCCGAGCGGCGCGAGAAACACCCTGGCGCCGCGGGGGCGCGAACGAACACGGCGGCGGGCCGGGCGCCCGCGCAAAAACACGGCGGCCCCCTTCGGGGCGCGTTGTCGGTAGGTCCGCGGACCTGCCAGTTGGAGGACGGGATGATCGACGAGGTGCTCAGCGAGCTGGCAGTAGCCATCAACAAGGCGCACGAGGCGTTGAAGCGAGATCTGGCCAAGCTGCGAACTGGACGCGCCAACTCCGGGATGCTCGACGGGATCCGCGTCGACTACTACGGGCAGTCCACGCCCATCTCCCAGATGGCGTCCGTCGGTGTGCCCGAGCCTCGGATGATCACCGTGAAGCCGTGGGAGAAGAACCAGGTGCAGGCGATCGAGCGCGCCATCCGGGAGAGCGATCTGGGCTTCAATCCCCAGACGGACGGCGACCTGATTCGTATCCCTATCCCCCCGCTCAGCGAGGAGCGACGTAAGGACCTCGCGAAGCTCGCCAAGCGCAATGGCGAGGACTGCAAGGTCGCCATCCGCAAGGCGCGTCACGACGCCATCGACATGCTCTCTGACCTGAAGAACGAGGGCGAGATCGGCGAGGACGATCAAGAGCGGGCGAAGAAGAAGGTCGAGGAAGTGGTGGGCGGAGGCGTCGCGACGGTGGACCAGCTGGTGACCGCCCGCGAGAAGGACATCATGGAGGTCTGAGCGCCTGGCGTTGAGTACACGACTCGCGTTTGGCCGATTCGCCGCCGGGCAGTCAGGCAGGTGCTTGCGTCCTGGCGCGGCTGGGCTGCCGGGTTCCCTCCAAACCAGCCGTCGGCCCTTCGGCAGGCGCCGCGGCCCCCAAGCAAGAGGTGGCTCGGGCCGGCCTTCGGCGAGGAGCGAGGGTGAGGATCTGGAACGGACGTGCAACTCCGGGCAAGGGAGCGGTCCCGGCTGGTGTATGCTTGACACTGGAGGTGGCCGCGTGAAACCGTGTGATGTGATTCCGTGCCGGGCGTTTCTCCCTCCGTTCCGCGCTCGATCGTGTTGCAGTCACTGCAGTCGTTTGGGATGGTGCTCGTCTGGGATGGTGAGGGCGTAGCGTGGGTCGGTTGAGAGCAAAAGCGGCTGGGATCAGCGACGTTGGGCTTCAGCGAGAGCACAACGAGGACAGCTTCGCGGTGCTGGATGATCACGAGCTGTTCATCGTGGCTGACGGCATGGGCGGACACCGAGCCGGGGACGTCGCGAGTCGGATCGCGACGGACTCGATCGCCGAGTTCTTCCGCGCGACGGCGAACGAGGACGTGACGTGGCCATTCCACTTCGACTCGCGCTTGAGCGAGGAAGAGAACCGCCTGCTGACCGGGATCCGACTCGCCAATCGTCAGATCTTCGAGCGCAGCCTGCAGTCGCGGGAGTGTCAGGGCATGGGCACCACCGTGGTGGGTGCGTTGTTCAGCCCGAAGAAGAAGAAGATGTTCATCGGCCACGTGGGGGATAGCCGCGCGTACCGCATTCGCGACGGCGAGATCACCCAGATGACCCGGGATCACTCGCTGGTGAATGACTACCTGCTCGCGATGCCCGAGCTCACGGAGGAGCAGCGCAGCGAGCTGCCAAAGAACGTGATCACGCGCGCGCTCGGCATGCAGGATCAGGTCACCGTGGACCTGCAGAGCGACGACGCGAAGGGCGGCGATCTCTACGTGCTTTGCTCAGATGGTCTGAGCGGCATGATCGACGACGACGAGATCCGCGAGGTGGTCACCTCCACGGACGATCTGCAGCTCGCCTGTCGACGCCTGATCACCCTCGCCAACGAGCATGGGGGGGAGGACAACATCACCGCGGTGTTGGTCCAGGTGTTCACCCTGGACGACGAGGAGGCTCCCGTTTCCCTGGGGGACACCATGCCCATCCCAGGACAGGGGAGTGAAGCCGATGACGCGACGGTGGAAGAGACGGCTCCGACCCCACCCGCGGGGATCGCTGCGGTCGAGATGGCACCACCGAGTTCGCGTGGCGGCACCTGAGGCAAGCCCCAGCTCAGCCTGAGCACCACCGCAAAATACAGGAAGCCGGACCCCTTGGGGACCGGCTTCTTTGCT
>JAGQIY010000769.1 GCA_020430865.1 Myxococcales bacterium | reverse complement strand
TTGAGCTCCACCACTGCTTGGTGACGCGTCGCAGCCGGAAGTTCCTCATCGTCGTCGCGCTCTGGGCCCGAGACGACGATAGGGAACTCACCACGTCGACGTGTGCGCGGGTGCTGGAAGCCTGCGCAGCTGTCGAAGAACGAATGCGGTTCTTCGACGTCGCAGGGCTCAGAAGGGAATTTGGTGTCGTGCCGAACGGAGCAGGGGCTCTTTAGAGCGGCCGTCGAACGTTCACTACACGGGCTGTCGCTCGCAGAGGTTCTATTCGCAAGCGAAGGCCTCGACCTCTTGCTTGATGCGACCTTGGTGCTCGAACGAACCATGGCGGATCACCCGTCGCTGGAACTCGATCTGGGTTACCCAGGATGCGTGGACCGGGGTGTGCACGAACTCGAAGGGGGGGCTTGCGGTCTGCGTTGAAGCGCTTCCAGCGGTCGTGTTTCCCCTCATGATGAATGTTCAGGCTGTCGCACACGACGACCACGCGTTTGCCTTGATAGCGCCGCGCCACGGTCCGCATGAAGCACGTCCGAGCCCATGTCGTACGGACTCGAAGTCGCGCCGAACGGCATGGTCCGGTGGGAGCGTTGTTGGGAACCGGCGCTCCGGCGTCTGCAAAGGGCTTCTCGTCGATGCAGGGCACGACGGCGTCGGCAGGCGAGCTGCGGTAGAGGTCGCAGATGCGCGCCACCTACACGGGAAACACAGGTCGGGGCCGTGGAGCCACTGCTGCACGCGATGAGGCTTGAGCCGGTTCGCGCTCACGATCCGTTGCACGGGACCACAGCTGACAACGACTCAAGCGCGCAACGTGAGAGCCATCCACAGCGGGCCCTTGGTCAAGGTGTCGCGGATGGGCGTGAACGGGTCGTCGGGCTTATCGCATGCGAGCTGGAGCACGGCGCAGCGCGTCTCCGCCCCACTCATCGTAGCGCTCGCGTATGTGCCGCATATGCCTGTCGCTGACCCTGAGGATGCGGGCTGTTGCTACCCAGCTCAGCTCTCCTGCTATCGCCCCTACCACTATCTCTCGTCTCGTCATGACCTTCGCCTCTCTCGAGACGGCTGCTTCGACTGCACCATTGCAGTGGTCTACAGCCGCCTCCCCAGGGTGGACATCTGTCAGTGCTTATGCACCGGACATCTTCACTGCTCCACCACGAGTTTCGCGTTGCAGATGCGCTGTGGTGCGGGCTACTGTTTAGCCAGATGGAGGTGTCGCGAACCCAGCAGCCGATGGAAGCACGCTGGGGGCGATACCCGCCCCCAGAGCGACGCGCGGAGTCCCGCCCGGACATCGACCTCAGTGTGACGCCGCAGGACCTGTTGAACGCCCATGGCAAGCTCCGTGCGGCTCGCGATGCTTCCTTGCTGCACGACACCGTGGGGGTGGCGACCATCGGCGCGCGGGATTCGAGCGAGGCGGGCGTACGTCGAGCGCACAAGCTTCCCACGACGGGGGCTGAAGATGTCAGGCGGTCCCAGTACTGGGTTCGTCGTATCCTTGTTCTTGCGCTACCGGCGTTGTTGGCTGCGTGTGGGGGAACCAGTTTGCACGAAACCCAGGAGTCAACGGTGGCTGGCACCCTCGTCCGGCCGGCGGCCGTTGGGACGCCTACCTTCGTCTTGCAACGAGGGCACGAGGGCGCGGTCACACAAGCGACCTTCAGCACTGACGGTCGCTTCATCGTCACAATTGGAGAGAATGTCGGTGGTCGCGACGACAGGACGGCGATGGTCTGGGACGCGCAGACCGGAGCGCTTCGCACCATCCTTGAGGGACACACGAGAAGGGTCACATGCGCAAGATTCAGCCCGAATGGCCGCTTCCTCCTCACGGCGAGCGACGACGCAACGGCTGTGCTTTGGGACGTCACAACCGCTACTCTCGTCTTTAGGATCGAGGGGCACACTGGGGCGCTCCTGAACGCAGACTTCAGTCCGGACGGCCAAACCATCCTCACCGCTAGCGTGGACGGCACCGCGAAAGTCTGGGACGCACAAACAGGAGCGCAACGCTCCTCCCTCATCGCATCCGGCAGGGGTATTCCTTACCCGGTGTTCAGCCCTGATGGCAGCACCATCCTTACGGTTGATTCGGACAACGAAGCGATGCTCTGGAATGCCCAGACGGGTGAACTTCGCGCGACGCTTGTGGGGCATACAAGCGGCCTAGTGGACGCCACCTTTAGCCCGGATAGCCGCTCCATCTACACTGCGAGCCTAGATGAAACTGCGAAGGTCTGGGACGCGCGGACTGGAGCGCTACGCTTGTCGTTCGACGCGGAGGTTGATGGTTTCGTGCATGGGGTCTTTAGCCCCGATGGTCACCTCCTGCTGACCACAGGGCGTCGGGGGCAGAGCTATGTCGGCGTGGCCGAGCTTCGCGATGTCCAGACTGGAGAACACGTGGGCTTCCTTCGGGGGCACCGGGGTCCCTTGCTGCACACCGAGTTTAGTCCTGATGGCCACTTGGTAGTAACGACGAGCGCCGACCGAACGACGAAGGTTTGGCGCGTACGAGAGGGGGAATTGCTTTCAAGCATTGATGGGCATTTAGATCGAGTTCAACGAGCGAGCTTTAGCCCTGACGGTCGGAGGCTCGTCACAGCAAGCTCAGACCGTACGGTCAAGATTTGGGACGTTTCCACGGGGGCGCTACGAGCTTCGCTTGTGGGGGACGTGAGCTGGGTCCTGTGCGAGCGCGTGGATTGGGACCACCTGTCACTGACGTCGACCCCACCCACTGCACCAACGCCGGTTGTGGTCTTCAGTCCCAACGGAAGTGCCTTGGCGATCTCGATCGGCGCAATCACAAGAATAGTGGACGCCCATACAGGCGCTCTCCTTGGGTCTATCGAGAGCCGTGTCCACGTTCGCAGCACGAGGTTCAGTGTCGACGGCAGCCTTCTCATCGTCGAGAGCATCGACAGTGCAGTGGCGCTCTGGGAAACGCAGACAGGTCGTCGACGCTTCTCTCTTTCTCGGTGGACTGATCTGTACGATGCGAAGTTCAGCCCCGATGGTCTTTGGCTAGTCACCTCGAGCAGTGTGGGGATTTCGATTTGGAGTGCCCAGACCGGCGCCTTGCGCGCATCTTTTGACACCGAAAGACTGTCGCGCGCGCATGTCCTCTTCGGCCCGGATGGCCGTACCGTCCTTGCGATAGACGGTCATGGAGGGAGGCTCTTGAACGCTGAAACTGGGGTCCTTCGCGGCTCGCTTGTGGGCCATACGGGTGAGATTGTGGATGCGGTCTTCAGTCCTGACGGACGGCTCGTCGTGACGGCTAGTAGCGACGGCACAGCCAAGGTATGGAACGCGCGCAGCGGCGAGTTGCGCCGTACGCTCGTTGGGCACGCTGGCCGAGTCCTGGACGTAGACGTTAACCCCAGCGGCAACACAATCCTCACTGCGGGAGATGATTCCACCGCTCGGTTGTGGGATGCAGAAACTGGTGATCTTCGTGCCCTACTGGAAGGGCATACCACGGCTGTTCATAGCGCAAGCTACGGCTCGAACGGTCGGGAGATTCTCACAGAAAGCTACGACGGCAGCGTGAGGCTCTGGAACGCAACCTCGGGCGCACTGTCGGCCGCGCTCCAGACGCACCGAGGTGCCATTGTCGACTCACACTGGAGTATCGACCAACGCATCATGTCCCTTGCGTACAGCTCCGGAAGTTTGGAGCACGTAAGGTACAATGCGAACTTCGATGTCACTGGGAGCTACGCTGTCGACCACTTTATGCGAGGTGATTGCAGCACCATGTCCCTCGTCTCCACCCCCGACGGCCTCTTCACAGGCGACGAAGCCGCCTTCAGCCGTATCTTCTACCGCCTCGGCCCCGACGTGCTGCACGACGACCTCGTCACCGCCGATCAGCTCTTCGAGCACTTCCACCGCTCCACGCTCGTCGAAGACTTTTGGTCCAATCGCCCCCTCGAACTCCCGACTGGCCTCGAGTCCGGTGTCGGGCGGCCACCCTCGATCGAGCTACTCGACGTCCCCGATCGCGTCTCCGGCGAGCAGCAGCGCGTGGTCACCCTGCGTGTCCGTGCGGAAGACCGCGGAGGTGGCGTCGGGGAGGTCCGCGTTTTTGTCAATGGCGCTCGCGCCGATACCCTGGAGACGACGCACCAAGAGACAGCCTCGTCTGCCAGCACGAGTGGTGGGGAAGTGCCAACGTCGGGCGGGGGGCGGCGTGGTCTTTTCGTTGGACGCTCGGAAGCGCCCCACCGGGAAGCGGAGGTACGAGCCCGCTCCCCCGTGTACGGCCCGGGCACGCACGAGGTTCAGGTGGGCCTATCCCCGGGAGAGAACGTCATCACGGCGGAAGGCTACTCCGTGCTCGGTGAGGTTCGGGGAGAACGTGCTCGGGCGACCATTCGCCTTGACGGGGTTCCTGACGTCCGCCGGCGACTCTTTGTGGTCGCGGTCGCCGTCAGCGACTACGCAGACGACTCCCTCGATCTCACGTTCCCCCGTGCGGACGCCGAGAGCATCGAAGCCGCCCTGCGTCGCCAAGGCGGCACGGGGCAGCTTTTTGACGAGGTGATTCCCCTATTCATCGCCGATGGGGACGCGAACC
>JAGQIY010000074.1 GCA_020430865.1 Myxococcales bacterium | reverse complement strand
CGAGCGGGTGCGAGTGGATCCGTTCGCGTTGCGCAGCCTGGTCGAGCTCGGCTCGGCGCTGCTCAGCGGCTCCGAGCTGCCTGGACGCGTCATGGATCCCCTGGAGGGAGTGATTCGCGCCGTCAGCGACCCCGATCAGAAGAGCGTGCGTGAGGTCCGTGCCGAGCACGTACTCGAGCACCTGTCGACGCTCACCGGGCTCCCAGTACGGCTGTTCGAAGCCACCACGACCCTCGATGGCGAGCACGTCTCCGAGCAGCTGCGCCGCCGCGTCATGGGCCAAGCCGAGGGCGTCCGCGCCGCCACAGACCTGATCCTGCGTATCCGTGCGGGCTTGACCGACGCGAATCGCCCGTACGGAGTGTACCTGCTGACTGGCCCCACCGGCACCGGCAAGACGGAGCTGGCCAAGGCGATCACGCAGTACCTGTACCGCGACGACGCGCGCCTCGTGCGCCTCGACATGGGCGAGTTCTCCGGACCCGACGCGGTGATGCGTCTGATCGGCGACCGCTACTCGCCCCGAGGAATGCTGACGGCGCCGCTCCAGGCGCAGCCGTTCAGCGTGGTGTTGCTCGACGAGATCGAGAAGGCGCATCCCTCGGCGCTCTATCTGTTGCTCCAGGTCTTCGACGCCGGGCGACTCACGGACGCGGCGGGAGTGACCGCTGACTTCTCGCGCTCGGTGGTGCTGATGACCTCCAACCTCGGCGCCAGCTCGCGCGCACCCGTCGGTTTCGGTGACGCCAGCTCGCGAATCCTCGGGGATATGTCGAGGGCCGTGCGCGAGTTCTTCCCGCCGGAGCTCTTCAACCGCATCGACCGCGTCGTACCCTTCACGCCGCTGACCCGAGAGGTCGCCGAGAGCATCGTCGAGGCGGAGGTCTCGAAGCTGCTCGGCCGGCGCGGACTCACCGACAACGACTGCTTCGTCTTCGTGCACAAGGGAGCCCTGCGCCAGGTGGTGGACGCCGCCTTCGAGTCGCGGGACGGCGCGCGGGGCGTGAAGCGTTTCCTGGAGCGCGAGATCACCAGCCTGCTCACCGATGCCCTGGCCAGCGGGGGGCGCGCGAAGCTGCGTGTGTTCCGCGTGTACTTCGCCGAGGGTCGCTACCAGTTGCTCAGCGAGCAACTGGAGCAAGCCGCCAACGACGGCAAGGAGCCGCCGCTCGGGCGCCTGCTGAACGCCACGGTGAGCGAGCTCTCCGATGAGCTGCCGCAGTCCCTGGCCGCGCTGGACGCGCTGCTGGCTGGCGGCGCTCTGAGTCGCCTTGCGAAGAAGATCGCGGAGCTGACGAGCAAGGCCTCCGGCGCGAAGTTCAGCGGGGAAGCCAGCGACGCACTCTTTCACACCGATGCGCTCAGGACGGAGCTGGTCGAGCTCCACGATCGCCTGGAGCGCATGGTGGGGCGACGCTCCAACGCGAACGCGGGCGCCACTCGAGAGTTCGGACAGCGCACCCCTCACGGGCGCGATCGGCGGATGCGACTGCCCCGCGGGCACTCGGACATCCGCCGCAGCTTCAGCGCCCGCGGCGCCCAGCACGAGCTGTTCGAGTTGCACGCTCGGGTGCGCTTCCTCGGCGAAGCGCTGGCCAAGCTCGAGGACTCCTCCCGGCACCGGGTGTTGATTGAACTGTCGCAGATCGGCCGCGAGCGACGCCGACTGGAGCAGCAGGACCAGGGAGGCTTGCTGCTCGCGCTGACACGCGCGTTCGGTCAGGGCTTTGGGGAGCTGGCGGAGTTCAGCGCTCGGCTGAAAGACGGCCGGGTGCGCCACGGCGACGACCCAGGCGCGCTCGCCGAGCTGACGCAGATCTCGGGCGGCAGCATCGAGCACCTGGTGCTGAAGATCGTCGGACCATTGGTCTACGATCGTTTCTCTGGGGAAACAGGCACCCACGCCTGGACCACCACGGCCTTCGGCTCCGAGCTGGTGCGCGTGGTGGTGAGCCGCCTCCAGGAAGACGTGCCCTGCGGCGCGCTGATCGAAGCGCACCTGGAGCAGATCCTGCGCTTCGAACGCGCTCTCGACGAAGGTCTCACCCCAATCCCGGAGAACCCGCTGCGCCTGCTCCCGATGGTGCGTAGACTGAGCTTCGATCCGCCACTGGATAGCGAGGACTCCGAGCGCGCTCCGCTGCTCATCGAGGACTACCGCCTGGGATACGTCGAGGAGATCTCCACGCGCAACCTGGAGGACGCCATCCGGCGCTGCCTGTGGCTCGGGGTGGGTACCAGCGCCGAGGAGGAACGATGAACGCGCCGAGCCTGCGCGTCTACATGGTACGCCACGCGGATGGCGGACGGATCGGGTTCGCCATGCGCAAGCAGGAGCTCCTGTTCGACGCGCCTCCGCCAGCTGCCTTCGGCAGCTCGAACCAGGAGGTGCTGGACCAGCTCGAGCAACAGCTCTTGGGTCGACTGACCAGCGGAGACGACGTCCAGCGCTACCTGTGGGACGACGAGTTCGCGATCAATCGCATCCGGGTCGAGGTGCACCCGGCGACCTTCGTGGACAAGCAAGCGGTCGTGGGCAGGCGCAGCATTCCAATCGAGCTGTGCTACGCCTGGAGCAAGCTCTCCACGGGTGCTTTCCGCGTGGTCTTGCCCCGGTTTCGCTGGTGGTTCTTGGTCGAGGAGCTCGGGCTCGCCCCCGAGGTCATTCGGCGCGCCGTGGCGACCGCCCTGGTCGGCGCACAGGCCGCCTGGGCGTATGAGTTTCGTGCCGCCCACGAGGAGTACGTTCTCCCTTGGGAGCCGGCGACCATCCTCCGCGGCGCCAGGCAAGGCGCCGCGCCGACAGGCGAGATGGAAGACAGCGTCAGCGCCAAGGTCTGCACCGAGTGGGTGGAAGAGGCCGCGCGCCGACGTCTCGCTCAGCCCCTTGGCGGCCATCCCCTGGACAACGAGCTGACACGCATCGTGGGGCTGAAGAAGCTGCCTTCGCTGGCGGTGATCGGCGCGCCAGGTAGTGGCAAGACCACGCTGGTCAAGCGCCTGGCCTTCGCCGCGCTGGCCCGCAAGCGCGCAGATCGGCCCGCGCCCCGGCTCTTCGAGACGAGCGCGGACCGGCTACTCGCCGGGATGATGTACGTCGGGATGTGGCAAGAGCGCGTGTTCGCCCTGATCAGCGAACTCAGCGACGAGCACGCGTGGCTCTACATGGGCTCGCTCTCCGAGGTGGTTCAGCGCTCCTTCGACGGCAGCAGCATCGCGCAGATGCTGGCCCCGCCCGCGATCCGAGGAGAGCTTCCGCTGATCTTCGAGGCGACCTCGGAGGAGTACGCCGCCGCCAAGCTGAGCGCGCCCGCGTTGATCAATCGCCTGAAGGTGCTGCGCGTGGAGCCACCGGATGACGTCGATCTGCTGTCCCTCGTGGACACCGGAATCGGTCGCCTGGGTCTCTCCAGCGAACCCGCCGCGCGACGTCGCTTGATCGAGCACCTCGATGCTTTCCGTAGGGATTCTGAGTTCCCGGGCAAGGCATTCGCCTTCATGGCCTGGCTCGGCAAGCAGTCGGTGGCTCAGGAGCGGGCCCGGAGCAGCCCGCTGGGGCCCGAGCAGATGAGTCGACTGTTCAGCGACTACTCGGGGTTGCCGCTACGCCTGATCAGCGACGCCTATTCGGCGACCACCGCGGAGATCTCCGAGGACCTGGCTCGGAAGGTGATCGGACAGCCGGAAGCCGTGCGGGCGGCGGCGCGCGTGGTGGCGCGCCTCAAGGCCAAGCTGAACGACCCCGAGCGGCCCCTGGGTAGCCTGCTCCTGGTGGGACCGACGGGCGTCGGCAAGACGGAGCTCGCCAAGCGCCTCGCCGAGCTGATGTTTGGTAGTCCAGAGCGCCTGGTGCGCCTCGACATGGGTGAGTTCAGCTTTCCGGGCTCAGCGAACCGACTGATTCAGGTTGGGCGGGGTGTGAGAAGCCTCGCGGAGCAGGTGCGACGCCAGCCGCTGAGCGTGGTCCTGCTGGATGAGATCGAGAAGGCCCACTCGGAGACGTTCGATCTGCTGCTGGCGGTGCTCGGAGAGGGACGACTCAGCGACGCGCTGGGGCGCCTGGTGGACTTCCGCAGCTGCCTGATCTTGATGACCTCGAACCTGGGCGCCGGTGTCCAGCGCATCGGCGGCTTCGGCAAGCACGAGCAAGCAGCGGGCGACTTCCAGGGCGCGGCGCGCGACTTCTTCCGACCCGAGTTCTTCAACCGAATCGATCAGGTCGTGAGCTTCCGGCATCTCGACGAGGCCGATCTGCTGCGCGTGGTCCAGCTCGAGCTCTCGCACGTCGAGATGCGCACGGGGCTGAGGAACCGCGGGATCCGACTGGACGTGGATGGTGAGGCGATGCGCCTGCTGAGTCGGCTGGGTTACGACCCGAAGTACGGCGCGAGGCCGCTCAAGCGCGTGGTCGAGGAGCTGGTCGTCACGCCGCGCGCGGCGCATCTGGCTCGGCACCCCAGCGCCCGGGATCTCGTCGTACGCTACGCGGCGCGTGAGGGCAGCCTCGAGCTCCGAGTGCAGCCTCGCTAGCGTTCTGGCGCGCAGTCGGCTGCGCCCCCATCGGGCCTGGCCAGCGCGCTCACGCAACTCCCACCAGAGCTTCAGCGGGGTCGAGATCGATCGAGCGAACGAATCTTCTTCACCAGCAGAGGCGCCACGTTCGGGTGCTTGTTGAGATCCGGGTTGGGCGGCATCTCCGACGAGTACCCCATCGCCGCGCCCCCAAGCAGGATCACCGCCTCCAGCTCGTCGTCCTTTTCCTCCTTCTGCCACTCGGGATCGGTGAAGTTGCGGGGCGGCGTCTTGAGTGTGTGCGCCGTCGGTCCGTCTCCATGACCGAGCTTTCCGTGGCACTCCGCGCAGCGGTTGGTCCACAGATCCTGCGCCAGCTGTTCATCCTCGGTCTGTGGGGAACCGTCGGGCCAGGGCTTTGCGCGCTGACATCCAAAGGTCAGCGCAGCGAGCCAGAGCGCCACCGCGACGCGTCCTCGGAGAGGCGCGAAGGGAGCGAGCGTTCCGTGGTTTCCTCCGCGCATGGTCTCCCCCATACCGCATCTCGGGGCGAGCGCACGACGACACTCCAGTTCTTTCGCGGGGTCTTTCATGCAAGCAGTGCTGTTTCTGACGCTCGAGGCCCGAACTGACGCAAGTACGGCCCCACGGGTGTCACGCATGAGCCGTGCTCATGCCTGGGCATCGCGAGGTCGAGGGGGAGCGCGGGGTCGAGGGGGACGTGACTCGAGCCGCCGCGTCCCGTCGGCAGCCACACCCGTTTCGTTCCCGTGCGGTAATCTGGGCCACCGAGCCCGAGGGAGCCGCGATCGCGCGCTCCGACGCACGCGCACCTTTGCGTGCCTGACCTCCGCTGACCCGGGCACCAGGAGCGAGCCCCGCGCCCACGCGCAGACATGGCCGCACTGATTTCCTGCCGCACGGCAACACAGCGAGAGCCCAGTGACGTCCTCTGTGGCCGATTCGGCCACTCTCACCCGGTTCGGCCAGGCATGTCGGCTACAGTCGACACCAGCCTGGCCTGCAGACGACGGTCGCCGCGCTCGAGGATGAGACGAGTATTTCAGCACTGAAAGGTCGTTGTTCGCAAACCTGCAGAACCACGTGGGGACCCCCATGGCATGGCCTGTGCTCTAGGCCGAGCACTATGGCAATGCTACGGGGGAGAGTCCTGTGGGCCTTCAGGGTCTTCTTGCAGGACCGGGGACTGGCACCACGATGCCGCGTCACGCACACCGACTGGGACGATCAGACCGAGCTGATGGCTCACACCGCGCGTCGTCTGGATAGCTTCCAGTCTCGCCTCTCACCGCGCGCCCAGGCGGCGTTGATCGAGGCGGAAGTGCCCGAGTGGATCGACGCGAAGCTGTGCGCCGAGCTGGTCACGGCGTTTGGTGAGATCGAGGGCATGAGCGGCGTCCGGGAGCTGGGAGCCTTCGCGGCGGACCTGCTCGTCGACCCGGCCTCCGAGCCCGACCCACGCCGTGTACTGGTCCGTATCCTGGACTTGATCGGTGAGCTCACCCACGACTACGAGGTCCGCTTCGAGCCCCTCCGCCGGGTCGCTGGACGGCTGCACCTGATGGCCAGCGGGCTCAGCCAGAGCGAGTTCTGCGCGGAAGCCTGGGCGGCGGCGGTGCAGGCAGTGCTTCGCCGGAACTGCAGCCACGCGTGGACGTTGATGGAGGACGTGTTCGTCACTCGCGAGGGCTCCACCACGACCATCCTGTGCCAGTGGACGACCGCGAACGACGGCGAGGCCCGTTGCGCCTGAGCGTGTCGCGCTGGAGGCTGGCGCTGCGCGCCTGACGGGGTCTCAGCGTCTGAGGGCGCTGAGGGGAACCAGGCTTGCCTCGGCGGCGGGCGCGGCTACTTGCGTCGCGTCCCTCACCCCCGAACCTGGATCCGTGACCGACGTGGCTCGTTCGGCGCCGTCGAGCCACGGGTCGGAACCCGAGGCGGCTTGCTCACCGAATAGCGCGCGATCCAGCAGGTGAGTGGCGCGAACGTTGCCCAGCGCCGCGAGCAGGTTGCCGCGGACGTTCGCGTTCTCCTCGGCTAGCTCGGCGATCAGACGCTTGACGCGCTGGCGCTTGAGGTTGTCCTGGGAACCGCACAGATCGCAAGGAACGATGGGGAACTGCATCAAGGCGGCGTACTCGCCGATGTCCGTCTCCGCGCACTCGAGCAGCGGTCGGATCACCACGTTTCGTCCGTCGTCGGACTCCAGGCGCGCCGGCATGGCCTTGATCTGCCCGCTGTAGAGCAGGTTCAGGAGCAACGTCTCGATGGTGTCTTCACGGTGGTGGCCCAACGCGATCTTGGTGCAGCCAAGCTCGACCGCGACGTTGTAGAGGATCCCTCGGCGCAGCCGTGAACACAGGGAGCAATAGGTGCGCCCCTCGGGGATCTTCGACTTGACGATGGAGTACGTATCCTCACGGATAATACGGTAGTCGAAGCCGGCGGCCTCGAAGTAGCCAGGCAGGACCTCGCTCGGAAAGCCCGGGTGCCCCTGATCGAGGTTCACGGCGACGAGCGAGAAGGGAAACGGCGCACGCTCACGAATGCGTGAGAGCAGCGTGAGCAGGCTCATCGAGTCCTTGCCGCCACTGACTGCCACCAGCACGCGATCGTTCGGCTCGAGCAGGTTGAAGGCACGGCTGGTCGCTGCCAGCTGGCTCAGCAGGCGCTTCTCCAGGCGCCGCAGGCGGGCGCTGGCACTGTCCAGGGTGGAGCTAGGCGGTTTCACGATCGGCGCCAAGCTATCACGCGAGACCCGCCGCGCACCCTGGAAGGCCCTTCTCTTTTCGTGGCAGATGCCGGACCCTGGCGAGCGCCCATGGCCAAGCCATTTCACCAGGGTCGCTACTCGGAGCTGCCGGAGCGGCCACGCCGCCCCCACGACTATTTCGAGCTGCCTTCCCGGCGCTTCGAGCTCGACTCGAAGCGCTTTGGTCAGCACCACGTCTATCTGAAGCAGCTGGGCAGCGGTCCACCGCTGCTGCTCGTGCATGGCTTGATGACCAGCTCATATTCGTGGCGCTACGTGCTCTCGCCCCTCGCCGAGCGCTTCACCGTGTATGCGCCGGACTTGCCCGGCGCGGGACGCACCGACATGGTTCTGAGGCGGCGTGACGGCGAACTCTACTCCGCGGAGTCGCTCAGTGACTGGATCCGGGAGCTGGTCCATGCCCTGGGCATCCAGGGCTGTGCGGCGGTCGGCAACTCGCTCGGCGGCTATCTGTGTCTGCGCGCCGCGCTGGCGGAGCCGAAGCTGTTCTCGCGCCTGGTCGACGTGCACTCGCCGTTTCGACCAGAGGCGCGCCTGTACGCGCTGCGCGCCGCGCTGAGCCTGCCAGGCGCACAGCGAGCGCTCGCGCTGCTGATCCGTCGCGATCCTCAGCGCTGGGCCCATCGCAACGTCCACTACTTCGACGAGAGCCTGAAGTCGCTGGAAGAAGCGCGGGAGTATGGCGCGCCTCTGGGGACGCACAGCGGGGTGAAGGCGTTCATCCAGTACCTGGTCCATGCAGTCGATCCTCGCGGATTCAAGGATCTGCTGCGGGAGCTGGCCCAGCGAAGGCGACGGAAGCTGCCGTTCCCGATCCCGCTGATGCTGATCTATGCGGATCGCGACCCGATGGTGAAGCCGATCAACGGCGTGGTGCTACACCACCTGGTCCCCGACGCACGCTACGAGGTGCTGAAGGATGCTAGCCACTTCTCCCACGTCGACGCGCCAGAGCGCACCCTGGAGCTGCTACTGAGCTTCCTCGGGGATTCGACGCCCGGCTAGCTCCGCGGCCCCCGATCGGCTACTGCGAGAGCAGGCCAAGGTCGCTGCAGATCCCCGCCTGAGAACCCCGCGGCTTCCCGCCCTCGAACTCGAGCTTGCAGGCCTGAGGGTGAGCGAGGCTCTGCGCGAACTCGATCGCGATGGGCTGACTCCAGTCACGCGCGCCGTCCACGCGGGCGCGGATCACGCCCTGCTTGTCTATGAACCAGGTCTCGGGATAGAGCTTGGTGCCGTACTTGTCGAGGACCATGTCGGCGCCGGAGTCCACGAAGACCGGAAACGGCACGCCGTCCGGCAAGACGGACTCCAGGGTCGCCTTGGCGTCGTCCACGCTCTCGTCGGTCGAGAGGGTGAGCAGCACCACGTCCTTGCCGCGACTCTTCAGGATGTTGGCGAGCTCAGCCAGGCTTGGCAGTTCCTCGAGGCAAGGCCGGCAGGTCTTGCTCCAGAAGTTGAGGATCACGACCTTGCCCCGGTAGTCCGAGAGGCGTCCCATGCCCCCGCTGACCAGGGGCAGCTCGAAGTCGGGAGCCAGTCGGTTGCGTGCGGCGTAGTCAGGGTTCAGCGCGCACATCGGGGTGCACAACTTGCGCTGCTCGCCGTCGCGCGCCGTGGCCCCGAAGGAGTAGACGCCGAGCGCAGCGATGAGGATGAACACGAGCTGTGCGAGCTGTGCGGGCTTCATTCCGACGCTGGGTCTAGCACGAGATCCGCCCAGCGCAGAGCGAGCTTCCGTTCACACCCCTCGCGCCACCGCTCAGGCAGGAAAAGCAGCAAGCCGCGAGCAGCGATCCCAAAGCCCGGACTCCCGCCGTTGGCCGCGGAGCCCGGGCCGCGAGAGCCTCAGTTGTTGCGACAGATCTTGTAGCCGCTCTCGAGGATGTCGCTCTGGGCGCAGACCTGGTTCGAACCGCACTCGCTCGGGAAGGCCCCGCACACGGTCACCTCGCCGTTGCCACAGGAGTTCTTGCAGCTGAGCCTATCGTAGACGGTCCGCTGCCCTCCACCGATACCGATGGTCTGCACCTCGCCACAGCAGTGCTGCCCCATCTGACAGTCCTCGGGACCGTTGCAGGTGATGTCGTTCTTGAGGTCCTGGAAGCCGTTCCCATCGCAGTCATCGTTCTCGCCGATGCATTTCCCCGTGGGGTTCCAGCCGTACCAAGGCACGCAGCACTTGTTGCCTTGATCCACACGGCAAGCACCGCCGTTGCAGGTGACCACGCCCGGATCGCCGAGGACGCCACCAGTTCCAGCGGTTCCAGTGCCTCCAGTGCCCGCCGTGCTCGTGCCACCCGTGCCCGCGGTGCTACCCCCGGTCCCGCCGGTGGTGCTCGTCCCTGCTGTGCCGGTGCCCGCAGAGCCGCCGCTGCCCGCGACCGCGCCACCGACGCCGCTACCGCCCGTACCTCCGCTGGTCCCGCCAGCGCTGGTTCCGCCTTCACCCGTGCCGCCCGAGCCGGCGATGCTGGAGCCACCGACTCCGCCGTCACCACCGCTTCCCGCGTTTCCGGCGCCAGCGTCACCGCTCGAGCCACCCGAAGCCGAGCTTCCACCCGCTGCGGAGCCACCAGCAGAGGTCGCGCCGGTGCCGCCGCTTCCACCACCGCCGCTGCCGCCATTGGCGAAGAGATCGGAGCCGGAACTGCCGCCGCATGCGCCCAGCAGGCCGGCCGAGAAGAGGATCGCCAAGGTACGAGTGGTCATGGGTTGCTCCAATCGAAGAAGGAAAGCACTGGCGGGCCGCTTGACCAGGCACGCCAACGAGGGGAGGGAGTCGGCTATCCGTACCATGGATTTTTACCAAACATTGGTTCGGGCGGCACTCCAAAAGCTCCTTGATCTCGAGGCGTTACACCCACCTTCAACCACCCGTTGTGGGTGACGACGCGCTCGGGGACCCACACCGCTGAACGGGCGTTCGGCGGGTCAGCTCCATGACGAAAACGTGACCCGGGCCTGACCATGGGGGGGTGTGGCTCCCGTAGGTATTCGAAATCAGAATGGAACTCCCCCTCGCCATCGTCTTGTTCTTCGTCGGCCACTGGACGCTGAGCGTCTTCTTCCAGACGTTCTTCCTCCACCGCTACGGCGCGCATCGCATGTTCACCCTCTCCAAGGGCTGGGAGCGGTTCTTCCATCTCTGCACCTTCGTGTTCCAGGGCAGCTCGTATCTGAATCCGCGCGGATATGCGATCCTGCACCGCATGCATCATGCCTACTCGGACACCGAGAAGGACCCGCACTCGCCCGTCATCTTCAAGAACCCCTTCGCGATGATGAACCACACGCGAGACATCTATCGCTCGATCAACCTCGGGACTTTCCCCGTGGAAGAGCGGTTCGACGGTGGTTACCCGGACTGGCCGGTGCTCGATCGCATCGCTGGACGCTGGCTGACCAGCCTCTGCTGGGGCACCGCGTACACCGCCTTCTATCTGGTGTTCGCCACGCAGTGGTGGCACTTCCTGCTCCTGCCGATCCATTTCCTGATGGGTCCGGTGCACGGCGCGATCGTGAACTGGTTCGGACACTGGGCGGGCTATCGCAATTTCGACAGCAAGGACGCCTCACGCAACACGCTGATCTTCGATTTCGTTACGCTGGGTGAGCTGTTCCAGAACAACCATCACAAGTACGGGATGCGCCCGAACTTCGCCGTGCGCTGGTTCGAGATCGACCCGACCTGGTGGGCGATCAGGCTCTTCGCCAAGCTGGGCATCCTCAAGCTGCGCGACGAGCGCCTGCTGAACGCGCGAGAAGAGCGCGAAGCGACGCACGTGACCGACGAGCTGTCCGAGAGCCTGCCCGCTGCGGAGCCCGCAGAGTAGACCGAGCATCACCGCTGCCACCACGCGCACCTGTGAGCTAGACTGAGGTCCGTGAAGAGCCTGGTCTGCCGCTGCGAAGACGTCACCATCGCCGAGCTGGAACACGCCATCGAACTCGGCCACGACGACATCGAGTCCTTGAAGCGCTACACCGGCTTTGGCACCGGTTGGTGCCAGGGCAAGTGGTGCCTGGTGCCCTGCGCACGAATCCTCGCGGCAAAAGGCGGCGACCCAGGTCAGGGCATCACCCCGCGCCCGCCGATGCGTCCCCTGGCCTTTGGTGAGCTGGCGGCGCTGGATCCCGACGAGCTCTGAGCGCCACCCGACCGGACCTCGCCCGGTTCGGGGGTGAGGACTTGCTTGGCCGCGCCCGTGCGTCCGCCCCGAGCCGCTCAGGTCTCAGGTACGAGGACGCCGGGGTTCATCACTCCAGCGGGGTCGAGGCTGTGCTTCGCAGCGGCGAGGGCCTCTCCGAATAGCGGAGGCCGTTGCTGCAGGTACCACGGCATGAAGTCGCGGCCCACCGCGTGGTGATGGGTCACCGTCCCTCCTTGCTCCAGCATCGCGTCGGTCATCGCCGTCTTGATCGCGTCCCATTGCTCGAGCTCCGAGCCGCGCCTCGCGGGCGCCACGACCGTGAAGTAGGGCGCAGCCCCGTCAGGATACGCGTGAGTGACACGACAGG
>JAGQIY010000768.1 GCA_020430865.1 Myxococcales bacterium | reverse complement strand
GCTCGGCATGAAGCTCGAGAACACCGAGATCGGCCAGCTCGGCACCGCCAAGACCGTCAAGATCGACAAGGACAACACCACGATCGTCGACGGCGCTGGCAAGAAGGACAAGATCAAGGCCCGTCAGGCTGAGATCCGCGGCCAGATCGAGAACACCACCAGCGACTACGACCGCGAGAAGCTCCAGGAGCGCCTGGCGAAGCTGGTCGGCGGCGTTGCGGTGATCAAGGTCGGTGCTGCTACCGAGACCGAGATGAAGGAGAAGAAGGCCCGCGTCGAGGACGCGCTCCACGCCACCCGCGCGGCCGTGGAAGAGGGCATCGTGCCTGGCGGTGGCGTCGCGCTGATCCGCTCTCAGAAGGGTCTCGACAAGCTCGAGGTGCCCCACGAGCAGCAGCCCGGTGTGGACATCATCCGTCGCGCCATCGAGTACCCCCTGCGTCAGATCGTTGCGAACGCTGGCGAAGAGGGCTCGATCGTCGTGCAGAAGGTCAAGGAAGCGAAGGGAGCCAATGGCTACAACGCTCAGACCGGTGAGTACGGCGACATGCTCGGCATGGGCGTGATCGACCCCACGAAGGTCGTGCGCTCGGCGCTGCAGAACGCCGCGAGCGTCGCTGGCTTGCTGCTCACCACCGAGGCTCTCGTCGCCGAGAAGCCGAAGGAGGAGAAGGCGGCAGCCGGTGGTCACAGCCACGGCCCGGAGTTCTAGGATCGCCTGGCAGGGCTCAGCAGCCCGCTAGTTCTGCCGAGCCCTGAGGTTGGCCTCAGAGCTGTCACGGAGCCAGTTCCCGCACGGAATTGGCTCCGTTGGCATTTTGTACAAGCTGGCGCAGGCCGCCCTGGAGGAACATTCGAAGGCCCTGTGCGTAAGATGCAGTCCGATGCGAGTGTCGTTCCTCCCGCTCAGCCTGCCGACTCTGGGCGCGGCTCTGCTTCTGGGCGCGGCTCTGCTTCTGGGTGGCTGCGGCGCCAGCAACACCGACAATTTCGAGCGCTTGCAGGCAGAGCAGTCGAGGCTCAACGCTCGTCAGCATCGGCTCGAAGACGAGCTGAAGCGAACGCAGGCGAAGCTCCAGGACCAGGAGCGGATGAAGCTGGATCTCGAGCGAACCCGGCAGGAGGTCGCCGACCAGAGCCGCCGCATCGACGAGCTGCAACCAGAGCCTGCTCCCCAGCCGCTCAGCCCGGCGCTCCTGGCCAGCGCCAAGCTGCCGGTGGACGACGACGCGTGGAGCTGCGCGGTGGTGTGCCTCGAGTCCATCGACTGCCAGAAGGACACCGAAGGTGGGAAGACTACCGCGCACTCCAAGCGCACTCTTCACCGCGCCATGGGTACCGGAGATACCGCGGGCCGCGCGTACGTGCGTGCCATCGACGCCTGTCGAGACGGCGCCACCGCCTACCACTCCGTGGAGTGTCAGGGCGGTCGCATCAGGCGGGTGGAACCCACCTTGGACAACTCCTGTATCCACAACTAAAAGGCCAGGCGAGTTCTCCGTCGCGAGCGACTGGGCGGCGATTTGGAAACGTGGCGACGCCGCTTGCGAGTCGCCGCTACGTGCCGTATGTGCAGCCAGTTGTCGTGCGACCAGACTTGATGGCTTTCTTGATTCGCGTCTCCAGGTGCTCCTTGCCGCTGCTAGCCTTGGTCGCCCTGGCTGGCTGTTCCGCCGACAAGGATCCGCCCTCCAACGAGTGCCCGGGACCACAAGCTACATTTGACGTGCGGATATTCGCCATGGACGGGCCCCTGCCAGACGATACCCGGGTGGACGTGATGTTCAGCTCGGGAGAAGAGGTGTATCGGCTGGACCAGCCCGAGGCGCCCCTCGAGGCGGTGCGCTGCTCGAGAGAACTCGAGGCGGATCTGCCTGTCGCGCTGGAGTGCGCGCTCTGGACGAACGGCCCTGCCAGCGTGACGGTCACTGCGACCGGCTACGCGGACCTTCAGCAAGAGCTGGTCCACGAGCACGACGAGTGTGGCATCAAGACGGTGTCCGCGGAGCTGGAGCTGATGCCGCCCCCCGTCGAGTAGCTGAGCAGCGCTCGCGTCCTGGCAGCCTGCCAGGGCGAAGCCACGGGCAACCACGAACCCTGAACGCAGCGTTTTTGGTTTGCCTCAGCCCTGCGGCCGGAGCCGTGTGGCAGACTCCACTCATGAGGAAGTGGGTAGCGACGTCATTGCTCGGGCTGCTGGCTCTGGGGTGTGGAAGCGACGACACGAGTGAGGGCCCGCAGGGCCCCCCGGAGTTGGTGAGCGAGGACGCTCGGGTGCTGATCCACCTCGATCCGTTCTACGTGGAGATCTTCCGACCGGACGGGTCTCTGGTGTTGAAGACCATGCAGGGCGGGGACAAGGATCCTTACGGCGCCCCGTCGGCGACCATCGATGAACCCTTGGCTCTCGCTCGACCCCTGCCTGGCTGGGATGGCTATCTCGCTCAGGAGGGCGCCTGGCGCCACGGCGTCACTGCCAAGCTGATATCGCGCGGAAAAGAGCGTGTGGAGCTGGAGCTCGAAGGCAAGGACTTCGTCGCCGACTTCGCCGTCGGGTTGACCGATGCGCGCGTGCGCTTCGAGTTCGCGGCGCGGGAGCAGGCCGATCCGCAAGCAGAGAACCCGCTGAACAAGGCCACCATCGCCTTCGAGAGCGCCGGCGACGAGCACTTCTTCGGCATGGGAGAGCGCTTCGCCACGACCGATCATCGAGGCTGGTCGCTCTACAGCTGGCCGGAGGAGGGGGCCCTCGGTCGCGGCGAGAACGCTCCCGTCGAGGAGCAGAACCCGTTCCCCAACGGACCTTCGATGACCTACTTCCCGGTGCCGTTCTTCCTGTCGACGCACGGCTACGGCATGCACCTCGACACGACGTTTCGCTCCGAGGTGCACTTCAATAGCGAGCGCGACGATGCATATCGGGTGGCGGTCAATCAGCGCGCGTTCAACGCCACCATCTATGTCCACGAGGATCCGCTCCTGAGTCTGCGTGACTACACCGCCGACAGCGGTCGGCCGATCATCCCCGCCGATTGGGTGTTTGGGCCACGGCGACGCGTCGGGTCGGGTTCGATGGTGAACGGGGTGCCCGAGATCCAGGCGATGCGCGATGCAGACATCGCCATCACCGGCGTCGACGACTCCGTGCACTTCCTGCCCGCGCTGTCTCAGACGGGGCGTGAGGACGAGCTCGCCGCCTGGACCAAGGCGGGGCACGCCGCGGGCTACAAGGTGATGGCGTACAACAACCCCTACGTCGCGCAGTCGGACGACAACGCGGCCGCGGACTACGCCTACGGGGTCGAGCACGGGCTGTTCGTGAAGACTCCAGACGCCGACCCGTACCTCACCGAGTTCATCTCTGGAAAGAACCTACGCCTGGCGACCATCGATCTGACCAACCCTGAAGCGGTCACCTGGTTCCAGAGCCTGCTCCAGCGCACCCTGGACCTCGGCTACGACGGCTGGATGCATGACTTCGGCGAGTACATCCCCCGCGACGCCACGCTGTTCGACGGTCGACGCGGCGATGAAGTCCACAATGAGTTCCCAGTGCTGAGCGCCAAGGCAGCCCATGAGCTGATGGAGCGAGAGCGCCCGGGTGATTACCTGTACTTCGTGCGGTCGGGCGGCAGCGGTACTCAGGCGTTCACGCCCGCGGTGTGGGGAGGCGACGCCGAGGCCACGTTCGACGAGACCCAGGGCTTGCCGTCATCGGTGCGTGGAGGCTTGAACCTGTCGATGTCCGGCGTGCCCTACTGGGGCAGCGACATGACTGGCTTCAAGTGCATCACCAATTTTCCGCATGACAAAGAGGTGTACCTGCGCTGGGTGCAGTTCGGGGCCGTTTCCCCCATCATGATGGAGCAGAACGCCTGCTCCAACCCCACCGCGTCAACCAAGCCGACCAAGTGGAACCTGTGGGACGATCAGGAGACGATCGACGTCTACCGGAAGATGGCGCGCTTTCACACTCGCATGATGC
Organism: Myxococcales bacterium; assembly: GCA_020430865.1. The sequence continues at coordinate 1,049 of JAGQIY010000768.1, read as the reverse complement.
CCTATTTCACGGCGCTCGCGCGCCTGGCGAACGAGCAGGGCACGCCCATCACGATGCACCCTTGGCTGCTGAATCCGAAGCAGAGCGAGGCATACGCCATCGAGGATGCGTTCTACGTCGGGCGCTCGCTCTATGCGCTCCCCATCGTTCGCCGTGGGGAAACGCAGCGCATGACTTGGCTGCCCCCGGGGCGCTTCGTCGACATCGAAGATTTCAGCGTTCATACCGGAGGCCAGCAGGTCACGATCGCGGCGCCTCTCGACAAGCTGCCAGCGCTGCAAGTAGAGAACACGATCTTGCCGTTGCTCGATCCGAGCATCGACACCCTCGCGCCCGCGGAAGACGCCAGCGTCGTCACGCCCGCTGACGTGGCCGATCGCCTGGACGTCATCGTCGTGCTTTCTCCCGGAGGAACCGCGAGCTTCACGCTGGCCGACGGGACGCTGCTAGAGGCTTCGCGTCTCGACAGCGACGCAGGAAGCGGGGGCCTCAGCGAGGTGGGCGAGGGCGAGATCAGCGACTGCGCCGCTTGCTACGTGACCAGCAGCGAGGGAGAGGTCCAGCGCCTGCGCGCCAACAGCGAGCTGGCGAAGGAGAGCGAGCTCGATGTCGGTGACGTGAAGCTGAAGGTCACGGGCAGCGTCGCTCGGCGTATCCGCTGGGATATACGCCGGCTGCAGTAGGTGTGGCTGCCTGACGCGAGTCCTCACCCCCGAACCCGCTCTCGCTGGATCCGGGGGTGTCGATCGCTGGGCTGTTTGCCTGGGGGGCGAGGACCGCCAGGTGCCTATCGAGCAGACCGCCGACGGCGCCGCAGCACCACGGCGCCCAGCGCAAAGAGCAACCCTGCCAAGCCGCCAGGTGCCTTCTGGCCCGGGGTACTACAACCGCAGCCCCCACCCTCGACGCTGTCCGTTCCCGCATTGGACGCGCCAGCGCCTGCCGTGCCCCCCGCGCCGAGGCCGCCGGTTCCGCCGCTGCTGCCGCCGCCCACCGAGCTGCCCCCGCTGGCGCTACCGGCCACGGAGCCGCCCGCCGTGCCACCATTG
>JAGQIY010000767.1 GCA_020430865.1 Myxococcales bacterium | reverse complement strand
TACGAGCTGGCGTACGGCTACGCCCACGATGACCCCAGCCCGCTGGTCCACGCCGCCAGAGCCTGCCTGGAGCACGATCGGCCAACCACGGGCCGAGCCTTCGCCGAGCGCGCAACCCAGGAGTATCCCAAGTGGGGACCCGCCTGGGAGATCGCAGGAGACATCGCGGTTGTGCAGAAGGACAGGGGACCCGCTCGTGCGGCGTACAAGCGGGCGCTGAGCGCGGAAGGCCCGGTTGACAAAGCGCGCGTGAAGCGCAAGCTCGCGGCCCTCAAGTAGCCGTCCCGTGGTTCGGCCGCGCTCGCGTCTCCCCCCGACCTTCTTCCTTTTGCACACTGCCGACTCCCTCAGTCTGCGTCGCCTCGCCTTGCTTGGTGCGCGGTTCGGCCCCGACTGGTGGCTGCGCTACAGCCCGCCCCTGATAGGGCTGGTGTTCGCCGGTTTGCTCCCCGAGCAGCGCCGGCACGTGGCGCGAAACCTGGAGGCGCTCGGCGTGCGCTCCCCGCTGGCACCGCTGCGAACGTTCGCCAGCTATGCCGCCTGCCTGGCCGAAGGTCTGGCGCTGGCTGGAGGGCGCTCCGTCGAGCCTCGGGTCGAGGTGACCGGCGCACACCACCTGAGCGAAGTGCTCAGGAGTCCGCACGGGGTGATCCTGGTGACCGCTCACGTTGGACCCTGGGACGCGGCGGCGCCGCTCCTGGCGAGGCGCGGCGAACTCGAGGTGAGTATCGTCATGCGGCGCGAGCCAGACGCCAGGGCGCGGGCCTTCCACGACGACCTGCGCCGCACGGCAGGTGTTCAGGTCGTGCATGTCGGCGAGCACCCGCTGGAGGCGCTCGGCTTGCGCCGCGCGCTGGGACCGGGACGCGCCCTGGCCTTTCAGCTCGACCGCTGGCAGGCGCCTGGTCTTCCATCCTCCGTGCCCGAGGGGCCTTTCCGGCTCGCCTCACTGACGGGCGCCCCCTTGATCAGCGTGTTTGCTGCGCGCGTCGGGATGTTCGACTACCGCCTGCGCATCGATGCCCCTCGACGCTTCCCCCGCCGGGGTGCTGGCGCTGCGATCGCCCGGGGTCGCGAGGAGCTGCTGGCCGCGCTGCTGGAGTGGATCCGTTGCTATCCCACGCAGTGGTTCGACTTCGATCAGCCGGCTCTTTGAGCGAGCGCCGAGGGAAAAAGGCCGACTCGGAGCTGGCGTGGTGAGGGAGTCTTTGGCACAACACGCGACCTCATGCGGCTATGCATCGGTCAAGCAGCCCTGATGGGCAAGCTCTCGCGCTACGCTCAGAGCTTCAACCTGCTGGAGTTGCGAGCCGACGTTGGCACGTTGCCTCGGCCCCCGCGTTTGCGCGAGTGGAAGGCGTTGGTGGCCGACGACTTCGTGTTCAGTGTGCTCTCCCCCAAGGCGCTCATGAACCTCGAGCCGGGTGAAGGCTACGACAAGGCGCTCGCCTACGCGCAGCGCGCGGTCGCCTCTCTGGAGGCTGAGTGGTTCGTGATCCAGACCGGCCCCGGCGTGACCCCGAGCGCGCGCGGACGAGAGCGCCTCGCAAAGCTCGTCGGCGAGGTCAAGTCCTGGGGTGTGCGGGTGGCGTGGGAGGCGCGGGGGCCTTGGTCTCCCAGCCAGGCTGCGGAGTTCTGTGCATCGAGCGGGGTGACCTTGGTCACCGATCTCGGTTTGGAGTCGACGTCGGGTCCGGTGATCTACCCCCGCGTGGGCGCCATTGGGGCCGGCGGGCGGATCACCAGCGGCGCGGCGGATCGTATCGCCGAGCGTCTGGAACGAGCCGAAGAGGCGTTCGTCGTGGTCGAGGGGGCGAGCGCGAAGGCGCTGGCTCTTGGCTTGCGCCAGGAGCTGCTGAGCGACACCTCCGCGTGGGCTGATTTCGATGGCGTCGAGGTCGACGATCAGGACGACGAAGAGCTCGACGCGGCCGGGGAGGAAGAGTGAGCCGACGCTCCCTGTCGTGCGCGAACGACGCCTTGGTCGACGAGATCGCGGCCGAGGCGCTGAGCGCTGGCGCGACCGCGCTCGGCGCGTGTCTGGCGGGCTTCTTCGCAGCTGCGGCCAAGAGCGACGACGTGCTGTTCTCGCCGTTGTCGATCATTCTCGGAGGCGTGGGCACCGGTGGGCGAGCCTTCGACGGGCGGCTGCGTCAGCCGGGCCTGGGCGTGAAGCGTCCTCGGGGGTTCATCAGCGAGGCCGAAGTGCCGATCGCTGCGCGTATCGCGATTCCGTGCGGTATTGCTGCCGCCGCGGTGGCCTGCGCTTACCAGGCGGGAACCAGCCTGAGTGGCGCTCTGCGTCCTGCACTTCAACTGGCGAAGAAGGCTGGGGGGGCCCGCGTGGACTCCCTCGAGCGGGTGAGGCAACTGGGCGGTAACGCCCTGCGCGATCCGCTGTTTGCCCGGCCACTCCAGCTGCTGGCGGGGCCCTCCGAAGGAGGCGTCGTGTCGGCGGAGGATCTGGTCCCGCAGCAGGCCCTGGACGTGGCGCTGACCACCCGTGAGGCCAGCTGCGGCCTGCTTCAGGAGCCTCCGTGGGTCGCTGATCCGTCCACGCTGCCTGATGCTGGGGACGAGAACGTTCGTGTGGTGCTGGCGGTGGACGTCCACGGGAGCTTCGCGGCGCTCAGCTTTCAGCGGGTGTCCGGTCCGCTCCTGGAAGGGCTGGACCTGCGGGCTCCGCTCGGCGGCCTCGCGGTGATGCGGGGTGTGCCGCGGCACAAGCCGGGAAGCGCGCTTCCCGCCCCCGCGCCCATCGGGCTACTGCTGGGGGAAAACGGAGCCGTGAAGGCCGTCGTGGCGCAACCTGGAGCGCCGCGGGTGGACACACCCAGCATCATGCTGGCGCGCGACGCCAGCACCCGGCGTGTGGAGCGGGTGAAGTAGGGCCACAGCGCGCCTCACCCCCAAACCCGAGAGGCGAGGGGGCCATCAACGCTTCCCTGGGGAAACACGAAGAGCGGCTCACTCGGCGTGGAGTGGCCGCTCGGCGCGAGCAGGGCTGTCTCGCGTCAGGCGATCTTGACGCCGTGGCGCTTCGCGTACTCCAGCACGCCGATCTTGTCGATCGTGCGCAGATCGCTGGTGGTCAGCTTGAGCGTCACGAAGCGGCCAAGCTCGGCCACCCACAGCCGTCGACGCTGCACGTTCACGTGCTGCCAGCGAGGGGTCTTGATGTTGGAGTGCGAGACGTTGCGAGCCCGCATACGTCGCTTGCCGGTAAAATCACTTCTAGCCATTGGAGGGCGCGGAACCTAGCTCAAGGGTCTCGGCTGTTCAAGCCAGCGCCGCACAAATCGTTGCGCGCGGTGTCAGGGCGAAACGGGCGCCGGCCTTCAGCTCAGTGGGTCTGACGAAGCGCCTTGGGAGCGCTGGGCCCGGGCGAGGGGTGCTGCCGGGGGCTGGCTGTGGGCGGAGTCGACGGGTCGCGAGCGGGCAGGGGCACCGGGGTCGCCTTTGGCGAGGGCAGGCTGGTGTCCCGCGCGTGAGCGCCGAAGCGGGCTGCGACGACCTGGAACAGGCCCAGAGCGGCCAACATCGACGCGCACTGCACGCCGAGGGCGGTCGCCGGGTACAACAGGTAGCCGGTTTCGGCGTCAGCCAGCGGTGTGAACTGGCGGAGGCCGATCTCCACGGGCACCAGGAACAGCACGAACATCGCCCACCAGGAGCCGCCGCCGCTCGTTGCCGAGCTGGTGAAGCCGAACAGGCTGCACAGCACCACGAGCACGTTCACGCCTGCCGCGATCCGCGTGACCAGCTCCGCCGAGTCGTTGAGCGCCAGCAGGCCCTCGGTTCCCACGAACGGCAGGCTCAGGACCAGCGAGACCGCCAGCATGTAGCGAGCGCGGCGATAGGCGCGGTAGTGGGCGCGGAACAGCAGCGCTGCGGGCAGAAACGTCAGGGTGATGAGGCGGGTCAGATCTCGGAGCAGGCCTCCATCCAGCGCGATCCCACTGAGAGGGCCGCTCCCCCGCAGGCCGAGCCCCATCAAGCCCAAGCCGATCACCAGGCTGACCGTGGCCCGCAGCGCATAGCCGAACGGCAACGCCGCCGTCGCGATCAGCGCGCCCGCCACCGAGAAGGACACCGTCGACGCCTCCCAGCGAAGCTCCGGGTTGCCGATCCCATGGCGGAAGGCGAAGCCGAGCGCGACCAGCGCCAGCGCGATCCCGACCAACCAGAAGCGAAACTGCGTCCGACCCGGCTCTGAGGGCGCGAGATCTTCGCGCAACGCCTCGGAGGCCAGGGTGGGCTTCTCACGTGCCTTGGCTGCGCTGTGGATCCCCGAGGTGGGGCCCCGCTTTGGAGCTGGGTTGGTGACTGCCATGGCGGCGGCGCAAACGACTCGAACCACCAGACGGTGGCGACTCCAAGGGGTGAGGAGTGACTTCAGCTAAGCGCGCTCTTGGCCGGTGCACAAGCACTTCGCGCTCCGGGCCTGGCTCACGCCAGTCGGAGCGCCTCGAGGCGCTCCACCACGGCGCGGCAGAAGTCGCGCGTTGCGGCGAAATCATTGGGTTTTCTGGCGAGCGTCCGCTCGTCCATGTAGAGCCTGCGTGCCAGCTCGATCTGTAGCGCGTGCACTCCCACGTCCGGGCGCCCGTAATGCGCGGTGGAGAAGCCACCTCGGTACGGGTCGTCGTGAGCGACGCTGTATCCGCGCTGTTTCGCCTCGCGCTCCGCCAGATCGATCACGTGTTGATGGGCGCTGGTGCCGCCACGGCTGCCAGGTACGACATCCGCTCGCTCGGGTGCTCGCCCCAGCGCATCCGCGCGGCCGCGACTGGGCATCGAGTGGCCACACAGCAGGATCGCGAAACCAAAGCGCGCTCGCTTGCGTTCGAGCAGACGACCCAGCGCGTCGTGGTACGGGCGGTAGATCGCGGTGAGCCGCTCCTCCAGTTCGGGTGCGCTGAGGGGACGATGCAGGGCGGGCGCCCCGTCGGTCGTGCTGCGCCAGACCAAGCCATGAGGCGCCGCGGGGGCGCGCCCGCCGACCACGGCGAGGGCGTCCACGTCCTGCGGAGCGCGGTTCAGGTCGCAGACGTAACGGCTGACCTGGGAGTACATCAGGGTCGCGCCGACGCTGGGGGCATCGGCGTACAGCTCGTCGACGTAGAGGTCCGCGTCGCGTGCGAGCGCGCCGGCTGGCGCCACCAGCGAGTTCAGCTCTTCCGCGGTCGCACTCAACCCGGCGTGTGGAACCTCGACCACGACGGGGGTTTCGGCGGCGGTGGGTTCCTCCACACAGAATCGAGCGATGACTGACACGAGCCGGGATCCTTAGCCGAGCGGCGCGCTGCCTACCACTCTCCAGCGGACACCGCGCAGGCTTTTGCTCAGCCGCGTGGGTGACTGCGACGGTGGGCTTCGCGAACGTGGTCGCCGGTAACCTGGGTGTAGACCTCGGTGGTGGAGACGTCCGCGTGGCCGAGCAGGGTCTGCACGCTCCGCAGGTCAGCGCCGCCGCGCAGCAGGTGGGTGGCGAAGGAGTGGCGCAGTTGATGGGGGTGCACGCGCTGGCTGAGCCCCGCGGACAGAGCGTGTCGCCGTACGATCTTCCAGAAAGCCTGGCGGGTCAGGGGGCCACCGCGCGGCGACGCGAACACCCAATCGCGGTCCGCTGGGCGCGGCGTCGGTCGCGCCTCGAGATACGCCGTGAGGCGATCCAGCGCCAGGTCGGCAATGGGCACGAGGCGGCGCTTGTTGCCCTTCCCCAGCGCGCTGACCACGCCCCGTTGCAGATCGACGTCGCCAAGCTCGAGCGCGACGAGCTCCGACACGCGCAGTCCCGCGGCGTAGCCCAGCGCGAGCATCGCCCGATCCCGGCGCCCGCTGGGTGTGTCTGGGCTGGGTGTGTCGAGCAGCTCCAGCGTCTCGTTCTCCGTCAGCGGGTGGGGCAGGGGGCGAGGAACCTTGGGTCGCGTCGCGAGCGCCGTGAAGTCGTGCTGCAGCGCCCCCTCCTGGATCGCGAATCGCACCAAGCCGCGCAGCGCTGAGAGATGGCGGGCGCTGCTACGCGGGCCGAGGCCGCGCCGATGCAGCTCACGCTGCCATTCCGCGACCAGCTCCAGATCCGTCGTGCTCAGCTGCTCGCGGCCTCGGTCCGCGGTGAAGCGACACCATTTGTCGAGATCGCGAGCGTAGGCGGCCACCGTGTGGCGGCTCAGCGCGCGCTCCACGCGCAGGTGATCCAGATACAAGTCGGTGAGCGCGTCCCAGCGCATCCAGGCACCATACCCCGGGCTGGCCGCTCTTCGCGAACTAGTGTCCTCGGCGAATCATAGATTCGCCTCACTAGCGGGCAAGTGCGTGCCCGCCGCCGGGGCGCGAGTCCAGCGGAGCGAACCGGGCCGTCAGTCCAGGAGCTGGGAACTCGACCGAGCCGCAGCCGCTCGCATCGACTCCAGCAAGGCGCTCGGATCGGGTCGCCGCATCAATGTCTCACCGATCAACGCCGCGTCGGCCCGGCTGCGCGCGACCTCAGCGACGTCCTCCGCCGTTCGCAGCCCGGAGAGCTGCGCGGCGACGACGGATGAAGGCAACGCAGCGAGCACACGCGCCGCGCGCGCCACGTCGATTTGCAGCGTGTCGAGATCCCGGGAGTTCACGCCCACCAGCTCAGCGCCCGCCTCGAGGGCGATCCTGAGCTCCGCCTCGTCGACGATCTCGACGAGCGCGGCGAGGCCGCGGGCTCTGGCCGCCCCCAGCAGATCACTGGTTCGCTCGCCGAGGCAGCGTACGATCAGCAACACGGCGTCGGCGCCCACGTGTCGCGCGTAGTCCAGCTGAATCTCGTCGATCACGAACTCCTTGCACAGGATCGGGATCTCGAGATTTGCCGCGCGGATTTCGGCGATGTGCGAGAAGGCTCCGCCGAAGAAGCGCTCGTCGGTCAGCACGCTGAGCATGTCGGCGCCGCCCGCGGCGTAGCGCTGAGCTCGCTCCACCACGGACAGCGACTGGTCCAGATCACCCGCCGAAGGGGAGCGGCGCTTGATCTCGCAGATCAGGCGCAGCGGTCCCGAGCCGCGTCGCAGCCGGAGGGGCCGCGGTGCGGGGCCAGGCTGCGGCCTGGGAGATGCTTGGAGGGCGGCGACTTCCTGGCGCTTCTGCTCCAGGATGCGACCGAGCACGCCTTCACTCGCCACGCCCGCCTGCCTTGGAGAGGGCTTGCCACTCCTCGAGCAGCCGCCGTGCGGCGCCCGAGTCGACAGCGGCGGTCGCCGCCTTCGTTGCCTCACGAGGCTCGAGACCCTCGGCGACGACCAGCGCACCGGCCGCGTTCAGCAAGAACGCAGCGCGCGAAGGGTGAGCCTCTCCCCCGATGACGCGTCGCAGGACGCCGGCGTTGAAGGCCGCATCACCGCCAGCGATGGCGCCGGGAGGGCTGATGGACAGCCCGAAGTCCTCTGGCCTCACGCTGCTCTCGGAGAGCTTGCCCTGATCGAGCTGGAGCACGCGCGTGGGGCCGAAGGGGCTCAGCTCATCCAGCCCGTCCTGACTGCGTACCACCCAGGCGCGCCGCGAACCGAGGTCCATCAAAGTTTCCGCGAGGATAGGCAGTAGGTCGTCGGAGAATGCGCCGAGTAGCTGGTGGGTGGCTGCGGCCGGGTTGGCGAGGGGGCCCAGCGAGTTGAACACCGTGCGCACCCCCAGCTCCCGGCGTACCGGCGCCGCGAAGCGCATCGCCGGGTGGTGGTTCGGTGCCATCAGGAAGGCGATGCCGATGCGGTCGAGCAGCTCGGTCGCGTGGAGGTCGCCGCCTCCCAGGTCGATGCCCAGGGCTTCGAGCACGTCGGCGCTCCCAGAGCGACTGGAGACGGCTCGATTGCCGTGCTTGGCGACCACGAAGCGGTGGTGGTCCCGGGCGTGGGCCGCGGCGATGATCGCCGCGCCGGTGGAGATGTTCAGCGTGGCCTGGCCGTCGCCACCTGTGCCGCAGGTGTCCAGCACGATGTCATGAGCGTGCTGCACGGGCAGCATGGCACCGCGCAGGGCTCGCGCCGCCTCAGCGATGCTGCGTGCTGATTCCCCGCGGATGCGAAGTGCCACGATGTAGCCGGCGATTTGCGCGGGAGTCCAGGCGCCGCCGAGGATCGCGGAGAAGACGCGCTCCACGCTGCCAGGCGCTGGCTGGCCCTGCTCGAGCTCCTGAAGCGCGGCAGCGAAGGGCACGGGTTCGTTCACAGCGACCTCAGCCAGTTGTCCATCAGTCGCATGCCGTGCTCGGTCAGGATCGACTCGGGATGAAACTGCACGCCCTCGATGGGCAGGCTCCTGTGGCGCAGGCCCATGATTTCACCTTCCTGCGTGCGGGCGGTGACCTCGAGGACGTCGGGCATGCTGGTGGGCTCCACCAGGAGCGAGTGGTAGCGAGTTGCTTCGAACGGGTTCGGCAGGTCCTTGAACACGCCGACCCCCGAGTGCTCGATGGGGGAGGTCTTGCCATGCATCAGTCGACCTGCGCGCACCACGTTTCCGCCGAAGTGCTGGGCGATGGACTGATGCCCGAGGCACACCCCGAACAGCGGCTTCCGGCCACCGAGCTTTGCGATCACCTCCAGGGTGACGCCAGCGTCGTCCGGCGTTCCAGGGCCGGGGGAGAGCAGGATACCGCGAGCCGCGTGGGCTGCTGCCTCGTCGACGCTGATGCGGTCGTTGAGCCGCACGTCGCAGCTTGCGCCGAGCGTCTCCAGGTACTGCACCAGGTTGTAGGTAAAC
>JAGQIY010000766.1 GCA_020430865.1 Myxococcales bacterium | reverse complement strand
TCTGACCTGGCCCGTCAGGCTCTCGCTGATCGCGAGGCCGGACGCGTCGTCAGCGGCAGAGTTGATGCGGTAGCCGCTCGAGAGACGATTGAAGCTTTTCGAGAGCGCTTCGTGAGAGCGGGTGAGGTTGCGTTGCGCCTCCATCGAGGCGACGTTGGTTCGAGTGACGAGCATGGGGATCTCTCCGTGGCGAGGGCCGAGCGAATGGCTGGCGCACGCCACGTCTTTCCATGGTCCATGCCAACTCTCTCTGAACCTGAAAGACCATGGATATCCGATGGTTGAGCGATCGGGCTCAGGCGTGACCTGCAAGTCAGCGCGGCCAACGCGTTGACGTTCGTCAGCGGTCTGACGCACGGCGCGGCGAGGTGCGCGCGCGTTTCTCATTTCCGGACGGCAAGTAGGGCCTAAAGTGCATGGCTCGCCGATCCGCTCTGGGAGTCCGTGGAGCAGACCCCGTCGACCCCGTGCGATGCAGCGCCGCCCAATCGGGGCAGGCGCGTCCTGAAGCGCGCGCTGGTCTATGGCGTCTTCGTGCTCTGGATCCCCGTGCTCCTGGTCGTCGTTGCGTCGCTGATGGTGGGTCACTGGGTGATCCTGCCGCGTCCGCCCACGGGCGACCCCGAGGTGCGCGCCGCCGTCGCCAAGTTGCGCAAGGCGGACGAGCGCGGCTGGATGGCCGTCCACGTGCTGTACGGCGAGTGTCCGTGCTCGCGGCGGGTCCTGAAGCACGTGCTGGCGAGCGAGCGGCCCTCGGACGTCACCGAGAAGCTGGTGCTCGTCGGTCGGGACGCGGAGTGGGAGCGCAAGGCCCGCGCCAAGGGTCTGGACGTGGATGTCGTCGAGATGGATCAGCTGCTGAGCAAGTACCACCTGATGGCCGCTCCGATGCTCCTGGTCGTCAACCCGCGCGGCGACGTCGTCTACATGGGCGGTTATACCGCGAGGAAACAGGGTCCGGACATCGCCGATCTGGAGATCATGCGACACCTGATGCAGGGCGAGCGAGAGAATGAACGCCCCATCTTCGGCTGCGCCGTAGGAGCGTCGCTACAAGACGCGCTGGATCCACTGCACATCAAGTATTCGAGATAGAGAAGGTGAATGCATGTCCACTGAAGCTGGCGAGCCCAAGCGCTCGAAGGTCCTCGAAACGCTGCTCCTGCCAAAGGAGATCACCGAGTTCGAGCGGCGCTACCTCTCGCGGGTCAACAAGGTTGGTCTCGCGTTCTTCGTGTTGCACCTGCCGGTCTTCGTGGTCATCGCCTACTTCAACGACACGGGGCCGGTGACCGCGCTGGTGTTGACGCTGGCGGCGCTGGTGGGGCCAACCGTTTCCTACTTCGCATTCGACAATCCCCGCAGCGTCTCGCTCGTCTACGGCTTCACCTCCATGATCATGGGGGGACTCCTGGTGCACTTCGGCCAGGGGCCGGTGCAGATCGAGATGCACTTCTACTTCTTCGCGTTGCTGGCGATGCTGGCGGTGTACGCCAACCCGATGGTGATCGTGGTCGCCGCCGTCACCGTAGCGCTGCACCACCTGTTGCTCTGGATGTACCTGCCGCGCAGCGTCTTCAACTACGACGCGCCGATCTGGGTCGTCGGGGTGCACGCCCTGTTCGTGGTGCTCGAATCCGTGGCAACCGTCTCCATCGCACGAAGCTTCTTCGACAACGTGATCGGGCTGGAGAAGATCGTGCAAGCGCGCACGGTTCAGCTGGACGACCGCAACCGCGCGATGCGCCTGGTGCTGGACAACGTCGAGCAGGGCTTTCTGACCATCAACCGCGCTGGCGTGCTGTCCCCCGAGCATTCATCGATCGTCGAGCGCTGGCTCGGGGAACCCTACGCCGGTGGGAGTCTGAGCGAGTTCCTGGCCAAGACCGACGTCGGCTTCGCGGCGCGCTTCGAGCTCGGGTGGGAGGAGGTCGTGGACGGCATCATGCCCCTCGAGCTGACGCTCGATCAGCTGCCCCGGCGTCTCGACCTCGAGTGCTGCAAGCTCTCCTTCGACTACTCGCCCATCCTCGACGCCCAGGGAGAGCTACGTGAGGTGCTGGTGGTGATCACCGACGTCACGGCCCAGCTCGAGCGGGAGCGCCTGGAGCGGGAGCACCGGGAGACGATGCATATCTTCGACCGTATCCTCAAGGACAAGGCCGGTTTCCTGGAGTTCTTCCGCGAGGCGGACGGCCTGGTGGAGTGCATCAGCGAGCAACAACAACCCGAGGACCTGGAGGTTCTGAAGCGCCAGATCCACACCCTGAAGGGTAACGCGATGTTGTTCGGCATCCACACCATCGGCGACTTGTGCCACGAGCTCGAGAATCGCATGGAAGAAGATGGTGATCTGCCGCCCACGGAGCAGTTCTCGCAGCTCGAGTCACGCTGGGAGCAGGTGAAGAACAGCATGGAGATGCTGCTCGGAGAGCGGAGCTCGGGCCGCATCGAGGTCGACGACCAGGAGTTCGAAGACGTCCTACGCAGCCTGGTTCGCGGTGCTCCCCGTGACCAGGTAGCGAAGAAAATTGCAACGTGGAAACTCGAGCGCACGGAGAAGCGCCTGGGTCGTATCGCCGAGCAGGCACGCGGTATCGCGCGCCGCCTGGGCAAGGGTGAGATCCAGGTGGAGATCGCTCACTCGGACCTGCAGCTCGACCCCGCGAAGTGGTCCAGCTTCTGGAGCTGCTTCGTCCACGTCGTGCGAAACGCCGTCGACCACGGCTTCGAGGCAGGCTCCGACGAGGCGAGGACGCCCACCATCACCCTGACGACGGCGCTCAGCGAGGGCGAATTCCAGATCGAGATCGCCGACAACGGGCGTGGCATCGACTGGCGAGCGGTGGCAGAGAAGGCCAGATCCCAGGGCCTGCCCGCGGAGACCGAGCAGGACCTGCTCGAGGCGCTGTTCCGCGACGGGGTGTCCACCCGCAGCGAAGCCAGCGTGTTCTCTGGTCGCGGCGTGGGGATGGGCGCCGTGCGCGCGGAGTGCCTCAGCCGGGGCGGCCGCATCGACGTCCAGGCGGCTGCCGGTCAGGGGACGCGCGTTCGCTTCACCTTCCCACGAAGCTCGATGGCCGAGGATCCGATGCACCTGTATCGCCGCGCGGCCTAGTGTCCTGTCTCCGAAGCTGGCTGCAGAACTCGCCCGCTCTCTGAGGGCGTGGGCGAGCGAGTCTTGCGCCTTCGACCTGCCCGGCGCCCTCTCGCGTGGGGCCCGGGCTACTTGCCGGTCCGGGTCAGCAGCTTGTTGATCAGGTTCTGAGAGTAGGCCGAGAGCTCCTTGAACACCACGCCCATCCCCGGCGGATCCGTTTCCACACGGACAACGACTCCCACCCCCTCGATGGTCTCGATGTCGTCCATGATCACGGTGAAGCGCAGATCGACCTCGGTGCCCACGGGGACAGGAGTCTTCGTCTTGATGAACACGCCGGTTCGCGAGATGTTCGTCACGTACTCCTGGATGAACTGATCGAAGGAGTCGAACTCCTTGTTGATGGTCAGGCGCTGGTCTTGTCGTCCGCTGGTCACGCTACTTCCCCGTGAGGTCGAACTGCTCGATGTGGTACTCGCGCCGCGGCGTGAACTCGATGCGACGCATGTAGCGGCGCTCGGCTTCGATCACGGCGTCCTTCTCCTCGGTCTTCAGCAGGTCGACGATGGCCGGGTGGGCGTTGACGTGCACCGAGTAGCCCGGGAGTGACCGCAGCTCGCGGCGCACCTGACGCAAGATCTCGTAGGCGATGGTCGTGCGGCTCATGATCTGACCGGTGCCGTCGCAATAGAAGCACGGCTCGTGCATCGTGCGCCCGAGGCTCTCGCGAGTCCGCTTGCGCGTCATCTCGATCAAGCCCAGTTCGCTGATGCGGTTCAGGGTCGTCTTGGCCTTGTCCTTCTCCAGTCGCTGTTCCAGCGCCCGCCACACCTTGTCGCGGTTCTTCGGGTTCTCCATGTCGATCAGGTCGAGGATCACCAGACCGCCGATGTTTCGGAAACGGAGCTGGTAGGCGATCTCGTCCACCGCTTCCAGGTTCGTCTTGAGCGCTGTCTCCTCGAGGTCCTTGCTGCCCTTGCCGACGTAGCGGCCGGTGTTGACGTCGATCGCGGTGAGCGCCTCGGCCTGGTCCAGGATCAGGTAGCCGCCGCTCGGAAGAGGCACCTTGCGGCTCAGCGCACGCGCGATCTCGTCCTCGATTCCGTAGGCGTCGAAGATGGGATCCGTGCCGCTATAGAGCTCCACGTCCTTGACGCGATTGGGCATGAACATCTCGACGAAGCGAACGAGGCGCGTGTACTCCTCCTTGTCGTCGATCACGATCTTCTCGATCTCGTCGGTGAACAGATCGCGAGCGACCTTCAGTACCAGGTCGAGCTCTTCGTAGAGCACCGCTGGTGCCTTCGCGTTCTCGCGATTCTTCGCGACCTCGGCCCACAGCTTGAGCAGGTAGCCGATGTCCTCTTTCAGGTGCTTCTTGGTCAGACCCTCGGCCACCGTGCGCACGATCAGGCCGCCGGTCGGTGGCTTGACGGACTCGATGGCCTTGCGAAGTCGCTGGCGCTCGCGGAAGGAGCCAATGCGCTTGGAGATGCCGATGTGATCGACGGTTGGCAGGTAAACCACGTGACGCCCCGGCAGAGAGACGTGACTCGTCACGCGTGCGCCCTTCGTGCCGATGGGCTCCTTCGAGATCTGAACGATGACCTCGTTGCCCTCCTTCACCACCTCGGTGATGGGCACCGAGCGCGACACCCGGAGCGAGGTGGCCTTGCGATTCTTCGAGTCCTTCGCGTCGTTGCGCTTGGAGTCGCGCTTGGAGTCACGTTCGGAGTCCCGCCCCCGTCGCCGCTTGTCGCGTCCTCGGCGTGAGCGCTCCTGCTTTGATTCCGTACGGTTTGCGCGCTGCTCCTGAGGCGTGGACTGCTTCTCACCGTTCGAGTCGCCGCCGTTCTTGCGTCGCCGCCCCCGTCGCCGCCTGCGTCGCCGTCCGTCGCGATTCCCGTCGCTCTGCGCTTCGTCGCGAGAACTCTCGTCGTCGCCGGAGTCGCGCAGGGCCTCTCCCGCCAGCAGTGTATCGGCCTCCGCATCAGGCCAACCGTCTTCCGAGTCGGCGCTCGCGGGCGGGGCAGCGCGGCGGCGCACACGGATCACGTCGCCGTCTTCGTCGACCACGCTGGTCGACGACTGCAGATCCTCGTCGTCGGCCCGGTCGTCCTCGTCGTCTTGATCGGTCTCGTCGTCGGCGTCGACCGCGGCGTGGTGATCACCCTCGTCGTCTTCGTCCTCTTCAGACTCGTCGTCTTCGTCCTCATCGGACTCGTCGTCTTCGTCCTCATCGGACTCGTCGTCGTCTTCGGATTCTTCGTCCTCATCGGACTCGTCGTCGTCTTCGGATTCTTCGTCCTCTTCAGACTCGTCGTCTTCGTCCTCTTCATCGGAGCCCGCTTCGTCGCTGGGCTCGTCCTCGTAGGATTCGTCCTCGTCCTCATCGGACTCGTCGTCGTCTTCGGATTCCTCGTCCTCTTCAGACTCGTCGTCGTCTTCGGATTCCTCGTCCTCTTCAGACTCGTCGTCGGATTCGTCGTCCTCGTCAGACTCAGCGGTCGCTTCGTAATCGTCCGCGCGGTCGTCCTCGTCGTCCTCGTCTCGGTCATCCGAATCGTAGTCGTCTGCGCGGTCGTCCTCGTCGTCTTGATCGACCTCGTCTCCTCGATCGGCTTCCTCGACTCGCTTGGCTGCCCTTGCCCGCTGCTTGCCCCGTCCTCGGCGCCGCCGCCTCTGGCCCGAGTCGCCGTCGTCGCCGGAGTCGTCGTCGCTGGAGTCGTCGTCGGACGAGGCGATCACCTCGTCGTCCCCGCTCTTCGCTTCGAGATCGCTCTTTCGCTCCAGAGCGTGGGCG
Source organism: Myxococcales bacterium (assembly GCA_020430865.1). The sequence continues at coordinate 2,135 of JAGQIY010000766.1, read as the reverse complement.
GCTCCCGCGAGGTACTCCTCGAAGTCGTCGGGGCGGATCAGATCCTCGACGTGGAGGAACGCCGCACGTTCCATTCCCACGTCGATGAACGCCGCTTGCATACCGGGGAGCACGCGCGTGACCTTGCCCAGCACGATGTTCCCGACCGTGTTGCGCGCGCGAGCACGCTCGATTTGTAGTTCGGCGATGACGCCGTCTTCGATTAGGGCGACGCGCGTCTCACGAAGCGCGACGTTGATGACGAGTAGGTTTCGAGCCATTGACGATCAAAAGACGCTGGAGCCCACGTCCCGCGCGCGAGGCTGAACTGGAGCAGTCGGCGCTGGGTTCGGAGCATCGGTACACTTCGGGGAGCTTGGAGTGGCAACATGCCAGCTCGACTCCTCCTAGATGCCTGCTTCTCACCCCCCGCGAGGCAAGTCAAGCGAACGAAATGCATCGTAATATCAAAGGATTAGCTGTGAGGGGTGAAGCGCCTGCGAGGTTTTCAGGGCTGCTCGTGCGGGCCGGGACCTACAAAAGCTAGCCCTGGACTGCCCAAGAAGTGCTCGCTTGACGCTCGGTGCCACCGGATCTGGGGGTGAGGGGGTGAGTCGGACGAACCCCGGGTGACCTGCTAAGCACAGGCGGTCCCATGAAGCAGGAGCTCCTCCGCCGAGTCCTGAACGCCCGGGTGACCGACGTTCTGCCATCGCCCACGCCGCTCGATCCGGCGCCAAACCTCAGTACCCGGCTGCACTATCCGGTGTTGCTGAAGCGTGAGGATCTGACCCCGGTCTTCTCCTTCAAGCTCCGAGGCGCGTACAACCGCATGGCGCTGCTGAGCGACGCGGAGCTCGCCGCAGGCGTGATCGCAGCTTCCGCGGGGAATCACGCTCAGGGTGTCGCCTTCGGCGCCGCGCGGCTGGGGGCGAGATGCCGCATCGTGATGCCCCGGACCACGCCGTCGATCAAGGTCAACGCCGTGCGTCGCTTTGGCGCTCAGGTCGACTTGATCGGGGACAGCTACTCCGACGCGGCGGAGCACTGCAAGCTGCTGGTCGCCGAGACCGGAATGACCTTCATCCACCCCTACGACGACCTGGACGTGATCGCGGGACAAGGCACGGTCGGGCTCGAGATCTTGAACCAGGCACCGCGAGACCTGCGCTCGATCTTCGTGCCGATTGGAGGCGGCGGCCTGGCGGCGGGGGTGGCGGCCATCTGCAAGGCGGTGAGGCCGGAGGTTCGGGTCATCGGCGTCGAGCCCGATGACTCCGACGCGATGCACCGGTCGCTGAGAGTCGGTCAGCGCGTGGTGCTGGACAAGGTCGGCATCTTCGCGGATGGCGTTGCCGTGCGGCAAGTTGGAGAGCACACCTTCGAGCTCTGCAAGGAGTACCTGGACGACACGCTCACCGTGAGTAGCGACGAGATCTGCGCCGCCATCAAGGACGCCTTCGAGGACACCCGTTCCGTGCTCGAGCCAGCAGGTGCCCTGGCGATCGCCGGCCTCAAGCGCCAGATTCGCGGCGGGGAGCTCGTTCCGGGGAGCGCGGTGGCGATCACGTCGGGCGCGAACGTGAACTTCAACCGTCTGCGCTATGTGACGGAGCGCACGGAGTTTGGCGCTGGAAGAGAGGCCGTCTTCGCCGTGACCATCCCCGAGCGGCCGGGCGCCTTCCTCGAACTCTGCCAGGTGCTGGGGGATCGGCAAGTCACCGAGTTCAACTATCGACTGGCCACGCGGAAAGAGGCGCAGATCTTCGTCGGCGTGGAGGTGGGCACGCGCAGCGAAGCGCGGCAGCTGCATGATGCCCTCCTCGCTGCGGGCTACGGGTGCATCGACCTGTCCGACGACGACCTGGCGAAGACTCACCTCCGGCACATGGTGGGCGGTCATGGCGAAGCAGAGAACGAGCTACTCTTTCGCTTCGAGTTTCCGGAGCGACCGGGCGCGCTGCTGGAGTTCTTGACCAGCCTGCGGGGGCGCTGGAACATCTCGCTCTTCCACTACCGCAACCACGGCGCCGCCTACGGACGCGTGCTGTGCGGTATGGAAGTGCCGCCCACGCAGATCTACGAGCTGAAGAAGACGCTGGATCGGCTGGGCTTTCCCTACTTCGACGAGAGCGAGAACCCCGCCGCCAGGCATT
>JAGQIY010000073.1 GCA_020430865.1 Myxococcales bacterium | reverse complement strand
TGCAGCTCCGCCGGGCTCTCCTCGAGGAGCGCCTTCAGCTCCGGTCCGATGAGCCGCGCCAGCTGCATCGCGCGCGTCTACCACGAAGTAACGCCCATGGGATCCTGGCAAGGCGAGTGCCCCAAAAAGACACGCGGGCATCTCGACCCCACAAACCAGCGCGAGCGCCGCTCCGATGGAGCAGCGCCCGCGGGGTCGTCACGCGCCTGGACGGTCCGGAAGGCTCAGCTCTCGCTAGCCTCGGTCTCTCACTGGCAGTCGCCGTTGATCTTGATCGCGGAAGCGGCGAAGCCTGCCTCGAGCGCCCAAGCGTCCTTGCAGTCGGCGGTTGCAGCGGCGTTCGTCTCCGAGCACCAGTCGCCTTCGGGGCGCTCGCCCGCCTTCCAGGCATCGGTGTCGGAGCACTTGCCGTCGGGCTTGCCCTTCCAGTCGGTCCCAGCGATCTGTGCACAGAGACTGGTGCCCAGATCGTCGATGTACACTTCCTCGGCTTCTTCGATCGTGATGTAGCCCTTGAGGTGGCCCCCGGTGGTCCAGAGTGTCTGATCTTCGGTGGCGTCTGGCAGGCACTGGTTCGAGGGGCTGAACTGGTCGCCGTTGTACTTGCCGACGCAGTTGTGATCCTCGCTGAACTGGCCGTCGAAGGTGATGCCGTGGAGCGGCAGCAGGATGACCTTCGACTTGTTCACGTCGAGGAAGATGGGCACCACGACGCCGTCCACCGAAGCGCCGAACTTGCCCTGGTCGTCCACGGTGACGTCCACCTCGACCGGCTTGACCTCGAGCGCTGGACTCGAGTTCGGGAGGGAGACGAAGCAAGCGCCTGCTTTCGGGTCCGTGATCGGATCGCCGCCTCCCGTCTTCAGCTTCCCGGTGGCGGAGTTGAACTCGATGAGCCAGGTGAACGTGCCGTCACCAGTCTCCTGGCAGTTTGGCTGGTTCAGGGCGATGCCCTTGTTCACCACGACCTCCTGAATCAGCTTGTTCGCGAGGGCCGCCGGCTTGTCGATCTTCAGGAACGAGAAGCGCCCCGTCCAGGTATCGGATGCCGAGTTGTCGGTCTTCGCCAGGCACTCCGCGCCAGGCCCCGTCGGCCCGTCGCCGTAGCACTCGTCGGCCGTGGGCATGCACGCCGGCAGGTTGCCTCCGCCGCCGTTGCCTCCGCCACCCGCTCCCCCGTTGCCGTTGCCGCCGTCCGAGCTGTCGCTGGAGCAGCCGAACGCACTCAGACTCATCCCCACCACGCAAGCCAACCCAACAACTCCAAGCTTCATCATCGTCTCCAGTGGGTCGCTCGCCCGAGCAGGCCTAGCGCCCCGTTGTGTCGCCGAACCATCGAACCGCGCGCAACCTGCAGTCAGAGCTGGCTGCCCCGGCGCGAACGCGTTTCATACCACGCCCGACACATACCGGAAAACTGACTTCAGCCTCAGATTTCCCGTGCCTGGGTCGGACGCCACGAAACGAGCCGCGAGAGTCCGGGCGATGCCTCGGATCCCGGTGACCTGTGCGATCGGGCTCCTGGCGTCGAAGGTCAGGATCGGCTGGGGGGGGAGGGCACATGCTCGAGTCGCTTGGTGGGTTCGGCTCCCCGCGTCAGGAACCGGGAGTCAAGAGCCATGCGCGCCAGGAGTCAGGAGTCAGGAGCCATGCGCCAGGAGCCACGAGGAACGGCCGCCGAACGCTCAGCTCGTGTTTCCGCGAAGGAACTCTTGATCGAAGCCTGGGCGGCGCGCGTGATGGGAGGGTGCACGCGCGCACAGGTAGTGAAGCCACCGCGCGTGTGCGTCTACCTCTGGGCGGAGACGCCGGCTTAGTGAAGTACTTCTTGGGGCACCTTCCCGCATCACGCTTCGCCGGGTGTGGAACTGTCCGTCGACGCGAAGCTCAATGCTTTCGCTCACCAAGGACTGGTTCGCTGGCGCCCACTGAGAAACAATGGGAGGGATGGCAGATCCCCGACCGAAGATCCCACGTCCAGGTCCGAAGGGACCGGACGACACTGGGCACGGGTCGGGTACTCATCGCGCATCGCTGCCGGCCGCGCCGCGTCGCGCGCCCCAGAAGACACTGCTGGGGATCCCTGGACCCAGCGGCGCGCGCCCCTCTCGGATGCCATCGAGCCCCGAGCCCGAGGTGATCCCGGTGGCGCCGCCGCCGCTCAAGCGCCCGCCACCCCGAGTCTCGCCCGATCTCATTCCCCCGCGGAACCGAAGAGGCGCGAGCCAGGACGAGAAGAGCGAGCTGGGGCGCACCGCGGTGTTGCCCCCGCAAGCCGAAGCCGCGACGAAGCACGCCACGGGTAGCCAGCGCGCCAGGCAAGATCTCGGCAAGACCGCGGTCATGCCCGCGCCCAGCTCGATGGCCTTCGATCGGACCCTGGTGCTGCCGAATCCCGGCGCGACTCCGGCCTTGACGCCGGCCGCAGCGCTGGACCCCGCCCCGACCGGCCAGCTCTCCAAGCAGCCAGCCGGTGACCACGACGCGAACGCGGCCGAGACGATCTCGCCACCCGCGGACCTCGCCATCGCGGACGACGAGCCCACCCGCGTCAAGCCGGTGCCCATCGCGGCGCTGCGCCCGACTCCCATCTCGCAGCCACGGGAGGCCCCTGCCGCCCGTGCGAGGGGCATGGAGCTGAAGCTGCCGCCGCTCGGCGACGAGCCGCGGCCTGCCGCTGACGATCCCGAGGCCTTCGACGACGAAGCTCCGACCCGACGCGTGGACCTGCAGAGCCTCGCTCGCGAGAAATCCGGTGCGCGCCGCAAGGTTCCGTCGGTTCCGGACGGAACTGATGAGCCCGCGGTGCTGCTCGTTGGTTTCAGCGACGAGCTACACGAAGCGCTGACCGAGGCGCTCGGGAGGCAGTCGGTGTTCGTCGAGACTGCCGAGCTCGGCAACGTGGTGCCGACGGTGACCGTCGCAGCTCCCGATCTCGTGGTGCTGATGGGGGACGGTGGCCGAGCCGAGACTCGGGCCTTGCTCGACGAGCTCGCGTCGTCTCCGCTGAGCTCGGTCGTGCCCGTGGCGCTGGTCACGGACGATCCGGATCTGGGCGCTCGCCTGGCTGCGTTCCGCCACGGCGCGGCGGCGGTGATCCCCAAGAGCGCGAGCGTGAGCACGCTTGCCGAACGCATCTCGGAGCTGGTGCGCGAGATCCCCGAGCGTCGGGAGGCGCTCGGACGGGTAGGCGAGGCGACGCTCAACGAGCTCGTGGACACCCTGGCGCACGAGCTGCGCAGCGGGATCCTGTCGGTCAAGCAAGAGGGCGAACGCGAAGGCGTGCGGCTGGTGCTTGGTCGAGGTCGCCCCCTGGCAACCCTGATCGACGAGTTCGTGACCCGTGTGCGTAGCCAGATAGAAGTCGCCGAGCCGCTGCTCTACGAGTTCGACGAGCGGGCGATGGGCACCGTCGAGCTGCTCGCGACGGACCTCGAGGACGATCTCCCCGCCGCAGACGTCAGCGGCTTGCGGGTCATCCTGGCCGACGATGACTCGGCGCGAGCTGACGCGGTGGCCCAGGAGCTCCGTGCCCGCGGCGCGCAGGTGGTGGTGACGGATCTGGAACCGTCGAGGGCGCATTTCGGTCGCCTCCGTCAGCTCGATCCCATGGTGCTGGTGATCGGCGACACGCAGCTCCAGGGGGCCGGCTACCACCTGGTGAAGATGATGCGAGAGCACCGCCGCTTGCGCTGGGCCTCGCTGCTCGTGGTGCACTGGGACGAGCTCTGGTCAGAAGAGCGCGGGGTGCCCAACACCTCGGTCTTGCTGAATCGTCTGGCGGGTCTGGCCGAACCCGAGCGGCTGATCGCCACGCGCCTCTCGAGCCAGGAGGCCTTCGACACGAGACTGGAGGCTCTAGGCCCCGCTCGCCTCGTACGTGCTCTGACGACGGAGCAGGCCTTGAGGGTTACCGTGCGGAACCCAAGGTACTACGTGCAGGTGTCGATCGCGCAGAGCCTGGTGGCGGGGGCGGTTGGCTTCACCCAGGCCGGGGCGCGCCTCGAGGGCCCGCAGGCGCTGGCGGCGCTGCTCAACATTGGATCCGGGCGGGTCCACGTCGAGCCGGGGCGCGCGAGCAACGCGACGAACCTGATGAGCACGGTGGACGTGGCGCTGGGTTTGGCCGAGTCCGAGGAGGCGCCGATCCCGGAGTCGATTCCTGCGCCCCCTCCGAGTGATCTACCACCCGCGCTCCCGCGCATCGCAACGCAGCCCGCGGGCCTCAACAGCACGCAGCTGCTGGAGCCTACAGTCGCGAGTTTTCCTGGGGTAACTCCAGGCGCGCTCGCGGCCCCGGGACTTCCCGGGACGACTGCCCTTCCGGTCGCGAACGCGGGCCTCCCGCACCTGAGCGATGGTTCAGACGAGTCGGTGACGGGGCCAACCAGCCTGCGTCCGCCCGCGAAGCAGGGTCTGTCACGTCGCCACAAGCTGATGATCGGCGTGGGGGCGGCGATGGGGTCGCTGTGTCTGCTGCTGCTCGTGGCGCTGTTGGTTGGGGGTGAGAGCAAGCCCGAACCCCAGGCCCTCGCCAGCGTTCCGCTCCAGAAGGAGGAGCCTGCCAGCGCTGCGGAGTCGAGCAGGCCGCTCGAACCCCGGAGCGCGGCGGAGCCAGGGAGGCCCGAAGCAGCCGAGTCCGAGAAGTCAGCTGCGCCAGCCGGCGAGGCTGAGCCGCCTGCAGCGGCGCATGCAGAGCCGCCCGCAGGGGCGAACGCAGACGACGCGAAGCCAGCGACGAGCGCCGAAGGCGAAGCGAAGACCGAGCCCGAAGACAAGCCGCGGGGATCCTCCGCTCCGAGCACCGCAGACAGCAGCGGCCTGCCAGCTCCGCAGCAGAAGAAGGCGAAGAGCTGCAAGCAGGCGTTGGCAGCTCAGGACCCGGAGGCCGGCGGCAAGGGGGCAGCGCTGCGGGAGATCGAGCGTGGCAAGCGCATGATCATCGCCGGGGATCTCGTGCGATCTCAGCAGGCTTACTGTCAGGCGCTCGTGTTTTCCCCCGAGGAAACCAGGGCGATGAGCGGGCTCGGCCTGGTGTTGATGATGCTCGGTGACGGCGAGCAGGCCACGGACTACCTCGAGCGAGCCATCTCCGAAGAGGTCGACGACACTCGTCAGCTGCTGGGTGACGCCCTCGCGCTCTCGGGACGCTACGCAGAGGCGAAGACCGAGTGGCTCAAGGCGGCTGGCATCGAGCCGGATGATGCGGCCCAGATCGAGAGCTTGGCGCACATCAATCAGACCAAGGCCGATCAGTCCTTCCGTCAGCGCAACTACCCGCGAGCGGAGCGACTCTATCGGCGCGCGGTCGTGCTCTCGCCTCGTCGCGTGGAGGCTGCGGCTGGCCTGGCGCGCGTGCTGGTGAAGTGGGATCGTAAGCAAGAGGCATTGCGCTGGGCCAAGCGGGTCGTTGCCCAGCGGCCAAAGAGCGGAAGCTACTGGGTGCTGCTCGGGGACATCCAAGCGGAGCTCGGCGACAAGGCCTCCGCGAAGGACGCCTACACGAAGGCGCTCGAGGTTCAGCCAAACAACCGAGAAGCTCAGGCCAGACTGCGGTGAGGCGCGGTGGGCAGCGCCGCTCAGGACGCGACCGCGCAGGACGCGACCACGCAGCACGGCGCCTCGCCGAGCCCCCCTGCGGCATCGAACGCCGCGTGCGTCCTCACGGCACGAGGCCGATGCTCCCCACGGCGTTCGTCGACCCGTCTCCGAAGTCGAGCACGCCCTCGTCCGTCACTTGACCGCCCGCGGCGAAGCGAAGCATGCGGATTCCGCTGTTCTCAGCCACGAAGACCCGGCCGCGGTGCTGGCCCCGATCGATGGATACGGCTCGCGCAGGGAGCTCGGGCTTGGAGCTGTAGCTCACTTCCCCGCGGATACTGAACGGCTCGTTCGCGGAGGGGTCGTAGTCCAGGATCCACAGCTTCTCGCCGAATCCCGAGACCACGAGGGCGGCGTCGTCGAAAGGCGAAGTGACGATGTCGATGGGGTCCTCCATCGGGCTAAGTACCTGCGCCATGCTGGGTGAGGCGCCGAGCCTGGCGACGCCGACCCGATTGGGGACGCTGGAGAAGCCGGCGTTGTCCCCCATCAGCGCGAACTTGCCGTCGTGAGTGACTACCAGCGTGGAGACCTGTGCCTCCTCGTCACCGAAGACGCTGGTGCCGGCGCTGCGCGCCGGCGTGATCCCCCAGGCGAGCACATGGAAGTCCTCGCCGCTGGGCGAGTCCGCCAGATCCCGGGCGAAGGCGTAGGCGAGGTTCGGATCCGTGGGAGAGAACCCGAACCCGTAGGGCAGCTTCGCTTCGACGAGCTTGCGCTCGTTGCTCAGGCTTCCATCGCAGGCGATGTCCAGGGCGTAGAGCCCGCCGCCGTTCTCGCGCCAGTTTCCGTCCTGTATGTAAATCCTGCTTCCGTCAGGATCCATGACGACGCCGCTGGCGTAGAACGAGCCCTCGTAGGCGGCGTGGATCACCTCGGGACCGGTTTCCCCCAGCCGGAAGACTCCGAGCTTCCCATCGTCCTCTGCGACGAAGCCAAGCTGTCCGTCCGGAGTGAAGACGATTTCTCCGAGGAAATTACGCCCGAGGTCGAACGTCGGTCCCCGAGTGAGCGTCGTGCCATCGACCTCCACCAGCTCGTAGGTGGGCGCCTGGGCCCCCATGTCGTCGTACGGGTGTGACACCACGAACTGCAGGACCGCATGATCTGGGGGAGCGGCGGCGTGGCAGCTCCCGCCCCCGTCGCCAGCCGTGCCGCCCGTCCCTGCGCTCGAGCCACCTGATCCGCCGCTGCCGCCGCTGCCCCCGCTGCCCCCGCTGGTCGCCCCCGCGCTGCCTCCAACGCCTCCCGCTGCGCCCGAGCCTTGGGAGGTGCTGTCGTCACTACCACACGCCGACAGCATGAATGGAACGAGCGCTGCAAGGCAGCTCGCAGCGAGGCATCGAGGGGTGGGGCTCGGCTTCTTCATGGCGGGAATGTAGGCGGGGGTCGGTATGCATGGCAAGCGGGCAAACCAGGCTGTCGGACCGGCTCGGATCCCATTTCCGTGCGGCGGAGCGAAGGCGGCGCTTTTCCCAGACGGTATGACAGCCATGTCCCACGACTGGGCGGGAGATTCACAGCGGCGAGCCGCGCTCGAGACGATGTGCTGACCAGGGAAGAGCGCCCTGGATGACCCGAGTCATCCGGGGCTCGAGTCGTCCGCGGACTCTCGGGTCGAGTCGGAGCTACAGCTGGCCGTCGACTTCAAGGACAGCTGTCACGAGCCGCTGCATCGAGCACGGGCCAGCGATGACCGTGACCAACTGGGCCATGCAGTACAAGACCGTCAGCGGTGGAGGTACCCTCGACGGCACGATTGACTTCGAAGTTCGCGGCGGGAGCTTCGACTATGCGGCGCGGTACGTGTATCCACACAGAAAAGAGCCGGACGTCTCGCTCAGCTGCTTGTGAGCCGCCGGGTCAGGCGTGGTCGGGTGCTGCGGGCGAGCCACGCGGCCCAGGCGATCAGCAGCACCTGCACCAGGGCGCGTATCGGATGATAGATGGCAGGCACCTGCACGTCGTCGACCTTCACGTCAGCGACCCAGTGATAGAGGTTCGCCGGGTAGACCGCGACGAGCAACGCCACCACGCCCCACGCGGCCCAGTGCCGCGTCTTCGGCAGCACGAGCCCTGCGCCCAGAGCCAGCTCCGCTGCCCCGCTCAGGTAGACGATCAGCAGGGGGAACGGCAGCACGCCCGGCACGATCTGCTCGAAGAAGCTCGGGTTGATGAAATGCATCAGCCCAGCACTGAAGTAGAAGAACGCCATCACGTAGGCGCTGATCAGCTGGGTACGCGTTGGCATGCACGGGTCGCATAGGGTCGGTCTTCGAACGTCGCAAGGGGCGCGAATTTACAATCATCGGCTGCGCCGCTGAGCTAGACCCTCACCCCCGAACCTGGGTTCGTTGGATCCATCTTTCTCCGCGCTGAATGCGGTCGGGTGGCGACGAAGGCCCAATCCTGTCCACGGGCTGAGGAGCGACGAATGAGCGAGATGAAGACGTATCGAGGCGGGTGCCACTGCGGGAAGGTGGGCTACGAGGTGCAGCTGGAGCTGGGCGAGGTGATGACCTGCAACTGCTCCATCTGTTCCAAGACCGGCACCATGCTCGCGTTCGTGCCACTGGAGCAGTTCAAGCTGCTCCAGGGCGAAGAGGCCCTGACCGACTACCAGTTCAACAAGGAAGTGATCCATCACTTCTTCTGTTCGACCTGTGGCATTCGATCGTTCGCACGGGGCACCGGACCCGGTGGCAACGAGATGGCGGCCGTGAACGTGCGCTGCCTGGACGACGTCGATCTGGACTCGCTGAAGATCAAGCAGGTCGATGGCAAGAGCTACTGACTCAGCAGGGTGCTGAAGAGGTGACTCAGCCCACCTGGAGCAGCCCGGGATTGAGGCGATCGAACGGCAGTTCCCGCTGGACGATTTCCCGCACCTCCTCGGGCTCCAGGAACTGCAGGTGACCGCTGCGCTCGTTTCGCCGCAGCGGGCGCTCGCGGACAGCGTCGAGCAGCGCGAGCCAGTTGGAGCGCAGGTGCGGGCGCACACTGTCCACTGCGGTTCGCGCCCGCGACTCGAGCTCCGCCTCGTCGCAGTCCAGGGCGGCGCCGGGGACGCCGCTCAGCCAGTCGAGCAACTGCCGGAACAGAAAACCCTCGAAATTCGGGGCATACAGTCGTGCCTCTTCCGAGGCCCGGACCAGCACCACCGGCGGGGTGTTGCCTGTCGCCCAGCTAGGATACCAGCACCAGAGATCGCCGTCCGAGGTCTGGGCGAACGGCACGGCGTCGGAGGCGGCGCGCCAGTCGGCTGGTGGCTGCCAGCGCGCGATCCGCTTGAGTGACCACCAGCGCACGCGGTCGCCCAGCGCCGGCAGTCCTTCCTCCGCGGCCTCCTCATGCATGCGGCGAAAGACGCGTGGCGCCGAGAAGTTCCGAGCGGCCTGGAGCCTTTCCAGCAAATCTTGCGTCATGTTTCCCCCCTCTGCGTCGTCGTCCCCCTCGAAGAACGCAGCGCGGCTTGCGGGACGGAGCTTGTCAGAGTCCGAGTGGGAGTCAAGGGGCGCAGGGGTGTGAGCTGGCTCGGCTTGAATCATCGCAGCCAATAGTTCCGCACGGGAATGGTTCGCGAGGCGTTTTCGCCATGTGTCTTGGGTGTTTCATCGCTCACGCTGCGTCGCTCACGACTCCAGGTTCCCGGAAGGAAACGGATAATCTCGGTTCGGCCCGCGCTGATCGCCCAACGGGTTGGGGCAGCGGTGTCGATGCCGAACCAGGGCGCCTCACCCCTGCGCTCCCTGGCCGACGAGCCGAGCAACCCGAGAACGGGACGGTCGCTGGTGTCGAAAGCGCGCGCGCAAGCAGCGATCGCCCGGATCGAGGAGCTGTCGATGGCGTCGGCGCCTCCGAGGCAGCGCCGCGAAGAGGTCGCCTTCCGCGCGGAGACTTCCACGCCCTCGGAGGGCGGGCGAGTCTTGCAGCGAACTACCGGAGACAGGACGCTAGCCGGAGGCCTTCTTGGTGCGGGACCTGGCCGTCTTGATGGCTCCCGCGGTGGCCCTGAGTCCATCGAACAGCACCCGCAGGCGCCTCTCGCGGGTGGATTCGTCTTGCTCGGCGCTCCCGAACACACTCTTCGACAGCATGATCACGTCCTCCGCCGTGACGTCCGGGCGCAGCTCTCTGGCGCGCTGGGCTCGCTTGACCAGGGCTTCGAAGGCGGCGACGAAGCGCTTCTTCGCGGTCTTCACCTCGCCGCTCGGGTAGCCGCCGAGGGCGTGGATGAAGTCCTTCTTCTGGTGGCTCTCGCGGGCCATGGTGCGCAGGAGGTCGAACACCGCGGCACCGGCGTCCGCCTTCTGCAGCAGCGCTTCGGCGTGGCTCGCGATGTGCTCCATGTGGTGCTGAAGGATCGCCCCGAACAGCGCTTCCTTGGTGGGAAAGTGGCGATAGACGGTGCCAATCCCGACGCCGGCTCGCTTCGCGATCTCGTCGATGGGCGCCGAGAGACCCGCCTCGGCGAACACCTTCTGCGCGACCTCGAGCACGTGCTGACGGTTGCGCACCGCGTCCGCCCGACGCCCGCCCCGGGGGGCCCCGTCGCCGCTCTTCGCGCTCCTGGCAGGTGATGCTGCAGCCGCTTTGGCCATCCCCGACATTGTGCCCAACTCGTAAACGGAGTCGAGGTTCCGATTTGGATTTAAACGGAATCCGGATTCCGTTAAGCTCCCGGGGTCACCAGGGAGGTTCCATGACCGACATCGCGAAGACCCCCGAGGAGTTGTTCGAAGCCTTTCAAGAGGCGTCCCTGAGCCAGGATGCCGACGCATTCGCGGCGCTGTTCAGCGACGACGCGCGTCTGGAGTTTCCGTTCGCTGGCCTGGCATTCGCCGGCAGAGCGGCGATTCGCGAGCGCGCTCACCAGGTCTGGGAGGGCTCGCCGCTGCGTGTTCAGAGCTTTCGTGTGACCAGCTGCAAGCAGAGTCCGGACGGTTGCCTGGTCGCGGAGTATCAGGTGCAGGGCAGCGCGGGGTCGGTGGTTCGGCCCTTCAGCGTGGGAGGTGTCGCCGTGCTCGAGGCGCGAGGGGGGCAGATCCTGCGTCTACGCGAGTACCTCGATCCCAGCGCGCTGGCAGACGCGCAGCGCCACGCGGTGGGCTCGGCGCGCTCGCTGCTCAGCGACTACTACCAGGCCATGTCCCTGAAGTCTGCGGATGCGCTGGCGGACCTGTATGCGGAGAACGCCGTGCACGAGTTCGGCTTCACGACGCCCAACCGTCCCCAGAAGCTGTTCGGGCGTGACGCGGTGCGGGACGCATTCCGTGAGCGCTGGAAGGAACACCCGCTGGACATCCAGCGTATCGAGAACGAGTTCGTGCTGGAGGGCGCCGACCCCGAGCTGGTCACGGCTCAGTGGCGCGCTCAGGCGACGATTGGTGCCACGGGGAAACGTGTGCAGCTGACCGGGCTCTTGGTGCTTCGGGTGCAAGCGGGCTACATCGTTCACACGCGGGACTACATGGACTCGATCGGCCTTGAGCGGGCGTTGGGACGCACCCCGTTCCCCGTACCCGAGGACGTTCAGAACGACGATGCTCAGCCGAGTCTCACCGCGGTGTGCGCTGGCGTGGAAGGGACGCGGAACCTGAGCGCCAGCTCTGGACCGTAGCTTCCCCAGACTTCCGCGCCTGCCGCCAGACCAAGCTCGCGCCGCCGCCGCTTGGCCAGGGCGGCCAGGTGGGCAAACCGCTGGTTTCAGGCCTTCTTCGCTGGGCACACATCCTGCCTAAGCGGCGGCCATGGTTGCCGTCGCCAGTAGTAACGCGCCCATCCAGGGCAAGCCTCTAGGCCTGTGTTGTGTCGAGGCGAGCGCGCTGATTGGGCTCGAGGCCCATGCTATCCGCGTGGAAGTGTGTTGCACGCGCGGGCCCGCGCTGTTTCAGCTCGTGGGCCTCGCTGACGCTGCCGTGCGGGAGGCGCGGGTGCGCATCACGAGCTCGCTGGCGCGCCTGGGCATCCTGGTGGACGAGTATGCCCTGACGGTGAACCTCGCCCCCGCCGACCTGAGGAAGAGCGGGGCGAGCCTGGATGTCGCCATGGCGCTCGGCGTACTCGGAGCGATCGGCAAGCTCGATCCCAAGCGTCTGGAAGGCGTGCTGGTTCTCGGGGAGCTTTCCCTGGGGGGAGAGCTACAGCCGGTGCGCGGTGTGCTGCCCCAGCTCGAGGGTGCGCGAAACCGCGGTCTGCGAGTCGCGATAGTACCACAGGGAAACAGGCGCGAGGCAGGTCTGGTGGAAGGCATGCAGGTGCTGGCTGCGGAGGACCTCGGAGCCGTGTACGGGCACCTGCTTGGCGAGCGGCGCCTCGAGGTGGTGCCGCTCACGGACTTCCAGCCCGAGTCCCAGGAGAGCCGTGATCTCGACCTGTCCGACGTGCGCGGTCAGTCCCTGGCCCGGCGCGCGCTGGAGGTGGTGGCTGCCGGAGGGCACAACCTGCTGATGATCGGGCCGCCCGGCGGCGGCAAGACGCTGCTCGCGCGGCTCTTGCCGAGCATCTTGCCGCCGCTGTCGTTCAGCGAGGCCATCGAGGCCACGGCGATTCACAGCGTCGCCGGGATGATCGAGCCCTCGCGCGGGGTCGTGAGTCGGCGACCGTTTCGCGCGCCGCATCACTCGGTGAGTGACGCCGCGCTGGTTGGAGGTGGCGAGCTGCCGCGCCCTGGTGAAGTGAGCCTCGCGCACCACGGAGTGTTGTTCCTGGACGAGCTGGCCGAGTTTCGGCGCAGCACCCTCGAGAGCCTCCGTCAGCCGCTCGAAGATGGAACGGTGCTGGTGAGCCGCGCGCGCGCTCGCGCCGTGTTCCCGGCCAGGGCGATGGTCGTCGCCGCGGTGAATCCATGTCCGTGCGGATATTACGGACACCCGCGGCGGCAGTGTCGCTGTGGCGAGGTGCAGCGCAAGCGCTACCTCTCGAGGCTCTCCGGGCCGCTGCTCGACCGGCTGGACGTTCACGTGTCGGTGCAGCCCGTCGCCGTCGAGGCGCTGACCGGGCGGCGCTCGGGGGAGACCTCCTCCGAGGTGCGGCGTCGGGTGGTCGCAGCGCGCGAGCGTCAGCTCGCGCGCAGGGCGGCGGGGGAGACGAGCGCTTCGTGCAACGCCCAGCTCTCCTCGAAGGAGGTGGAGC
>JAGQIY010000765.1 GCA_020430865.1 Myxococcales bacterium | reverse complement strand
CCGCGCCCCCGCCCGACTTCCTGGCCGCGCCCCCGCCCGACGAGCCCCCGCCCATGTGGGAGGGTGACGAGGCCGGCGCTTTCATGGATCTGTCTGACGGACCGGACGCCCCGCCCGCGGCCCCCCCCGTCAAGCCCATGCCGAAGCTCCCGCGCTACGAGCGCGAACTAGCCGAATACATTGCAGATTTCCCAGATCTCGCGGTGGACCTCGTGCGACGGGAAGGGCACAAGTACTTGACGCACGAGGGACTTGCTGATTTCCTTGTGCGCCTTTGCCGCGAGGTCGAGAGCGACGCAGTGCTGGATGAGGACCGTTTGCTACGCGAGTTTCCCGACGCCCAGGTGGTCGCATTCTGGCGGGAACGACAGGCGAGGCCTTCGGGACTGGATCGTACGCACGCACGCCGCGCCCTCCACGACGCCGTGCTCCGGCTGGAGCATGGCCACTGGAAGCGACAGCGCAAAGACATCCTCAGGCGTCTGGGTTCAACGCCGGGTCAAGAGCTCAGCTCCGAGCTCGCCGAAGTCAACCGCCGGCTGACCTTGATCACCCGCCGCCTGAGCACGCCGACGACGCAGACACCCGCCGAGGGAGCGAACTAGATGGCCGTGTCTCAAGAGCTGCGCCGCGTGCGCGAGCTGATCACGCGTGGACAGAGCAAGGGGTTCCTCACCAACGATGAGGTCAACCGCGCGCTCCCGTCCGGCTATCTGCCCGAGCACCTCGATGACCTGCTGACGACCTTCCGCCAGCTCGGCATCCGCGTGATCGACCGCGACGAGGCGGCCACCCGTCGCCGGGCCACGCGCAAGGACGGCGCGCCGCCCGAGGATCCCGACGCCGCCTTCGGGCGGACGAACGATCCGGTCCGCGTCTACCTGCGCAAGATGGGCTCCGTCTCGCTCCTCACCCGCGAGGGCGAGGTCGAGATCGCCAAGCGCATCGAGGACGGCCAGCTCAAGATGCGCGACGCGGTGCTCTCCAGCCCCGTCGCCGTCCAGATGGCCCTCGATCTCATCCTGCGCGTCGAGCACCGCGCCCTCCGGGTCAAGGAGGTCCTCATCGAGCCGGGGGAGGGTGAGGAGATCACCGAGCCCCCGATGGACCGGCTGACCCGCTGCGGCGCCGAGATCCGCAAGCTCGAGAAGGAGCGCCGCAAGCTGGAGGAGCGCCTCGCGGGCCTGCAGCCCATGCGCTCGGCCTACCGCAAGCAGCTCACGACCCGGGTCAAGAACGTCCGCGACCGCATCCAGGAGAAGCTGATCGAGATCGGCTTCCTCAAGCGCGTCATCGACCGGATGGCCGCCCGCATCAAGCTGCTGCAGCACCGGATGACGTCGGCCGAGGAGTCCCTCTCCAGCATCTGCACCCGGCTGGGCGCCGTGGATCTGCAGACGCTGCGCGGCGACGTGCGGGCCCTGCGCCAGGCCACCGAGATCGAGGTGGTGCAGCGCATCGTCTCGCGCTACCGCATCCGCGACCGCATCTACCTGATCAACCAGGACCGCACCCTGGCCCACGCCCAGCGCAAGCTGCGCCGCGTGGAGATGGAGGCGGGCTGCAACGCCAGCGAGCTCAAGGCGCTGACGCGGCAGATCATGAAGCACGAGCGCTCCGCGGAGCGGGCCAAGACCGAGCTGGTCGAGGCCAACCTGCGGCTCGTGGTCAGCATCGCGAAGAAGTACACGAACCGCGGCCTGCAGTTCCTCGATCTGATCCAGGAAGGCAACATCGGCCTGATGAAGGCCGTGGACAAGTTCGAGT
>JAGQIY010000764.1 GCA_020430865.1 Myxococcales bacterium | reverse complement strand
CTCCCGCGTGTAGTACTTGCCGTCCTTCACGTAGAGGATCTGCCCCTCCGCCCTGAGGTCGGTTCGCATCTTCTGTGCAAGCGCCGGGTCGATATCGGCGATCTGGTCGATCGCGTTCTCGATCTCCTTCTCCACACCCGAGCAGACCTCCACGTCCTTCTCGGACTTCTTCAGGTCCTTGGTCGAGGTGTCGTCATCCAGCTTGGCCAGCGCGTTGGTGATCTGGCTCAGTGCCTTTCGAATCGACTCGATGTTCTTCTGCTTCTTGAAGATGCCGTCGATCTGCGAGTCGAGACTGTTCAAGCGAGTCTCCAGGTACATCATCAGCGCATCCGGTCCCAGCTGGTCGGGGGTGACGGTGTATCCGGTGTCGAGAGCGACTGCCGTGGCGGCATTGGTGGGGTCGATGCTCATCTCTTATTCTCCGTGTGGCAATGTTGTGATCAGGCGCGCAGCGCTCCCGCGGGTGGAGGCGGCTGACGAACGTCGTGCGCCAGGAGGTCGTCGATCTCCGCCAGGTAGCCTGACGGAAGCGAGAGAACTTCGTCGGAGGACATCGCCGCGATCGCGGTCCGCATGCCTCGCAGCAGCTCATCCTGCTCTTCGAGTTCGCGCTCGATGCGCTCCAGAGCTGCGAGGGTGATGTGGTCTTGCTGGGTCATCTTTCGTTACCTTTGCGTTTCCTTGAGGATTAGGAGCCTTGGCAGCAGCCCTCGCAGGAACTCCTCGACGGCCTGGCGGGTCCGGCGCGGCTTGGGGTGCCCGGACTCGCCCGCCTCACTGCAGGGCCACTGCCTTGGCTGGACCCCCTTTCGCCCGCGGTGGCCCGCGGTTGCGAAGATTCTGCAGGGGCCGCACGGACCGGCTCGATGACCGGCCGGGCAGCGCGCCATGGCTGCCTGGATGCGACCGGGCATGGGGGCCGCTGTCCTGCCCTCGAGCAGGCCATCAGGCTGGTGCTGGTTCAACTCTTTCCGCGCGGTTTTGTTGGCGAAGCCTGCACGAATCGACCCGAAAGGTTGTGCAAGTCTTGTGCAAACCCCGCGTCGGCGTGCGCAACCGACCCATGGGCCAGACGTACCCGCGCCCCTCCGCCACGCGAACCACGAGCGTTTCCGAGCGGCGTCCTGGGCACGGGCCTTGCAATCCGGGACTCAGGATGAACCTGACTTCCCGGAAGCGGCGCGCGCCGATTTGGATCGTGGGTTTGGGGTTAGGCGCGCTGTACGCAGACGCGGCCAACGCAACGCCCCAGCTCGCCGCGCCCTGGCCCTGCGGCGTCACCTACCCCGTGACGCAGGGCCACAACACGGGAAGTCACACCGCGGAGGGAGCCTACGCCTGGGACATCGGGATCGGCCTCGGTGGAGAAGTCAGCGCTCCAGCGGACGGCACGGTGCGCATGATCCGCATGGATTCACAGTCCTACGGCTGCGACTCCGCCTACGCCAACGAGGCGAACTACGTGATCATCGCGTTCGGCGACGGCACCGAGGCGCTGTTCCTGCACCTCCAGGCCGGCAGCTCGACGCTCCAGGCCGGACAAGCAGTCAAGCGCGGGGACGTCGTGGGTCGAGTCGGAAACAGCGGCTGGATCTGCGGCACGCACCTGCATTTCCAGATCCAGCAGACCTGCGGGTCCTGGTGGTGTCAGAGCATCTCCAGCAGCTTCACCAGCTTCGGCGATCCAGGCCTGGGCGCGAGCCTGACCAGCGACAACTGTGGACCGTCTCCGAGCTGCGAGGCGCGGCTCGATGGCAGCGAGCTGACAATCGACGAAGCGGACCCTGCGTGCTTCGAGCGCGCGACCACGTACTGGTGGGACGTCGCCGAAGGCCATGGGGACCACCACTACTACACCTTCGCCACCGACGCACCGAGCGTCGAGACCTACGGGCGCTGGCATTTTCATGTGGATACACCTGGGGACTACGAGCTCTGGGTGCACATCCCGAGCAGCGAGGCCAGCTCCGAGAACGCCGTCTACGAGGTCTTCGACGGCGCCAGCACGACGAGCACTCCGAGCGTCAATCAGGCGTCGCAGAAGGGCTGGGTCAACCTGGGAGTCTACCCCCTCACGCAGGGCGACGACCGCTACGTCACGCTGGGCGACAACACCGGCGAGAACTACGACAGTCTGAAACGAAAGCTGGCATTCGATGACCTGCGCTGGACCCCTGTGGTCGGGAGCGGAGACGCTGGCAACGGCGGTGACGGAGGAGCCAGCACCAGCGGAGGAGCGGCGAACGCAGGTAGCGGGACCGCGGGCGGCGCCGGGGGTTCCGCAGGGAGTTGGCCAGACGACGCAGGCGCTGGGGGCGGCGGGGCGAGCGAGGGTGGAAGCGCCGGGACCGGTTTCAGTCCGACGACCAGCAACGCCAACGGGGACACGGGGTGCGCCTGTCGCGTCTCCCTGTCGAGTCGCGGCGGTTCACTGGGCGCGTTCGCTGGCCTGAGCGCGCTCGTCGCGCTGGTGGTGTTGCGGCGCCGCAGGTCGCGCTGACGGCGCTTGCTAGTCGAAGTTCGCCTGACGACCGCGCTTCTTGTCGCTCTGACGCTTCTTGGCGTCGAGGCGACGCGCCTTCGCCGCGCGGCTCGGCTTCGTCGGGCGCCGGCGCTTGGGGCGTATCAGCGCCTGACGTATCAGCGCTGCGAGTCGCTCCCGAGCGAGCTCCAGGTTGCGGCGCTGATCGCGGGTGTCCTGCACGACCATGACGATCACCCCATCCAAGGTCGCGCGTGATCCCGCCAGCTGCATCAGTCGGGCTCGTGTCTCTTCACTCAGAGCGAGGGAGTGAGCCGCGTCGAAGCGCAGCTCGACCTTGGATGCGACCTTGTTGACGTTCTGTCCGCCTGGTCCCGACGCGCGCACCGCGGACCAGCTCAGCTCCGAAGCCGGGATGATTATCCGCGTGGTTATTTCTAGTGACTCTGCCATTGGAAGACTCCGGGGGCACTCCTCGTCGCGCCCTTGGGACTTCACTCGGAGCCGCCCCGCCGCTGCCGGGGCGCGGAACATAGCTCATCGACTCACGACCTGCCGCCGCGCACCGGAACTCGACGGGCCGCGGCGCGTCTCACCCCCGAAAAATTCGGGTAAAAGCCTCTCGATATCCTCATCGAAAGAATTCGATCGTCGAGCTCCCTGAGGGCTGGCGGAACGCAGACTGGCGCGCATTCCGAAGTACCAATCAGCGGATTTGATCGCCGGACTCGAGCCCCCAATACGGGATTGAAACACTCTGCAGCGTGACGCGTGACACCAGGCCAGCGTTCGATATCAGTCGCTGACATCGCCTTTCCCCCCACATCCGGGGATAGTTTCTCATCACGTCCGTAGACAATCACGAGCGAGCGAGCGACGGTATGAATCGACGTGCTGCGTATGCGGCCAGCGAGACGTCGCGACGCTCGGTGAACACCTGACAGTCGTGCGCGGAGGTGCAAGCAGTGACCCCCAAGACCCATCCATCCCAACCAAGAGCCCAGGGCTTGACCAGCCTGACCAAGCGCCAGCGGGACGTGCTCGACCTGCTCGCGCGTGGCTATCCAAACCGTGAGATCGCGGGCGAGCTCCAGCTGTCGGTCTCCACGGTGAAGACTCACGTCGAGAACCTGCTCAAGGCTCTCGGCGCAAGTAACCGCACGGAAGCGGCTGCGATCGCCCGCTCCCTCGGCGAGGTCGCGACACACGAGCTCGCGGGCCATTCTCGACTGGTCACGGCGGAGCCCTTCGAACAGCGTCCCGCGGTCGCCGTGCTGCGCTTCGACAGCTACGGGGACGACTCCGTAATTCAGGGGTTCGCGGCTGGCTTGGTCGACGACCTGATCACGCTCCTCAGCAAGTGGCGCTGGTTTCCCGTGATCGCTCGCAGCACGAGCATCCACGTCGGCAGCAGCGACCACCCCACACAGAAGCTTGGAGAGGTGGTCGGCGCCGAGTACCTGGTGACGGGGAGCGTGCGACGTTCGGGGGAGGGGCTGCGGGTCACCGCGCGCCTCGACGCCGTCAGCACGGGGCACTGCCTGTGGTCAGAGAACTTCGATGTCGGGCTGGGACTATTGTTCGAGCTGCAAGACGAGCTGGCGAAGAACATCGTCGGCAAGGCCTACCCCGAGCTGATGCGCGCCGAGGGAGAACGCAGCATCGGTTTCCCCACAGAAAATCTGAACGCATGGGAGCTGACCCATCAGGGGCTGCTCGGCAGCGACGACCGCTCGCGCGATGGCAATGAAAGGGCCCTTGATTTTTTTGAGCGAGCCCTGAGCCGTGACCCCAAGTTCATGCTTGCGCTCTACGGCCGGGGCTATTCGCTGTATCAGAACATCATCAATCAGTGGGTCCCTGACGTGACCCAGAGCTACGCGGCCCTCAGGGCGACCGCCGAGAGCGCGCTCGAGATCGACTCGAACGACGCCATCGGTTGGTACCTTCGAGGGCGCGCGGAGATGACCCAGGGGCACTACGACGCGGACCGGCTGTTCGTCAGTTCGACGCAGATCAACCCGAGCTTCGCCTCGGCCCACGCCGCCCTCGGCCATGTCAGGCTGGCACGCGGCGACGCCGGTGGCTTCGACAGCATGCGCCTGGCGGCGCGCTTGAGTCCCCGCGCGTATGCCGCTGGGCTCGGCTTCGCCCATTTCATCGCGAACGACTACGGCAACGCCGTGACGGCATGTCGTGAGGCGCTGGTCACCAGACCCCAGTACGCGTTCGGCCATGCGTTGCTGTGCGCCTCGCTGGGTATGGCGGAACGCACCGCGGAAGCCCAGGCCGAGCGGGTGCGGCTCCAGAGCTATCACCCGAGCTTCCGCCTCGCTGGCATTCACGCGATGATTCCTCGCGGACAGACCGACGTCGCGGATCGCGTAGTCGATGGCTTGCAGCGCGCCGGCTTCGAGCCGTAGGCAGCCGCGTGTGTCCCCCCCTCTGGCACGGTGTGGGACACGAACGCTCTTGCGGCTCCTGGACCTGGCGCAGCATGCTAGGCCTTCAGCGTGTCGGACCTCTTCAGCATGCAGCGAACCACGGGTCGGGTGATCGAGGCCCGGGTGTTCGCCCTGTGGACCCGCGAAGACGCGGACATCTACTCCCAGGCCCTCGCGGCGGAGGTCTCGAAGGCCCCCGCGACGATGCAACCGATCCTGTGCGCCGATCATCGCCCCGTGCGTATCTACCCGCAGTCCGCCGCGGATCGACTGACGGAGCTGTTTCAGAACATGAACACCCGACTCGAGCGCATCGCGATCCTGGTCTCGCCCACCAACGCGACACTGAATCTCCAGCTCCAGCGCATCGTCCGCGAAGCCGGCTACGAGAACCGCAAGGTCATGCACGAACCGCGCGAGGCGCTGGCTCACCTGCACGACAGCCTCAACCCCCAGGAACGCGATCGACTTCGTGATTTCCTTGCAGAATATCAGGACGAGGGTCAGAAGCCATTCTGACTCTCCCGAAGCCATCACGCACCGACGGCCGCCTAGCTACAGGTCGGCGCAGCAACGGAAGCCCGTCGAGTAGTCGTGGTAGTCCGGCGCGTGCGTCGCCGTGACGTAGAGACAACCCGTTCCGTGCTCACCATGGGAGCTGAAATAGCCCCCCATGAACACGCCCATTCCTCGCTTGCCCAGCCACTGATCGCCCTTCTCCAGCGGAAGCTCCTCGCGCAGCTGGGCGCTGACGTCGTCCGCCACCCACTCGTGGAGGTTCCCCATCATGTCACGAGCGCCGACGGAGCTGACGCAGTCGGCATACTCCCCCGTCCTGGCGAGGAAGCCCGCCTGCTGATTGAGGCTCGGGTTGTTGTAGTGCGCGTCGTAGGTGTAGGTGACGTTGCCGAACAGCTTGTGGAGCAGATGCCCCTTGTCCACGTTGCAGCGACCCTTCACGAACTTGTTTCCGTACGGGTACTTCGTGTGATCCGGTCCGGAGCAAGCTCGGTACCACTCGCGAGCGCGGCAGAGCCGCTTGCCCGCAGCCTCGCAGGCGGCCGCGGCTTCGAAGCGATTGACGTAGGCCTGAGGCAGCACCCCACCGACCGACACCGCACGATAGCGTACGCCAGGCGCCGGTCGCAGCGTCGCAGGGTGTGCTCGACTGGTGTCTGCTTCGATCAGGTTCGCCTCGTAGCGGTCGACGCAGAACGGCGGCTGACCGGGTGGCGAGACCTGCAGCATCGTCGGCTCGCAGGTCACCTCGACGCTCGATGGCGTCGGCGCGGCGGGCGTCGTCGTGATCGCCGACTCCAGCCGTCGCGGTGGCGCGTCGAGGCTCTTGCCCTTGGCCTCACAGCCCGAGCAGATCAAGACGAAGACGAAGGCGAGCAGGGGCCTGGCAGGGGGGAGGCCAGTCACTCAGCGGTTTGTAGCACCTCGGCGCGGGCGGCAGCATCGATCTCGGTCGGGCCCTTGGCGCTCCGTGCCTCGACGCCTCCTCCCGCTGCGTCCACCTGGGCCGTCTCCGTCTGGGCAGTGACGAAGTTGAAGCCATCGAACACTTCCACCGCCACCTCCACTCCGGCTTCGCTGATGCGCAGCCGGTTGTAGGCGTTCCGATGTCCGCGCAAGCGGGTCGATGTCGCGGTGGATGCCTGGACGAACAGGGTGTGGAGCTGCTGAGCGCGCCCGGTGTGCCAGGCGCGCGGCCCGGACCAGGTCTCATGCAGATGCCCCGACAGGGCGACGTCGATCCGCAGCTCCTCGAGCAGATCCGCCAGCCGCGAAGGCACTCGCTGCCTCACTCCGCGCCGGGGATGAACGAGCGGGTGGTGCGACGCGAGAATCCTAAATCCACGCGGTAACTCTGAGAGCACTCGCCTCAGATCGCTGAGCTGCCCGCGACGCAGCGAGCCCTCCTTCAGCCGCCACCGAGAGACGCTGTCGACGCCCAGGGCGATCAGCGGACCGCTCTGGATCAGCTCCACGTCACCGAGGTAGCGCCGATAGCGCCGGCGCGGCCAGAGCAAGCGGCTCAGCGGCGCGAAGAACGGCGCGATGTCGTGATTGCCAGGCACCACCAGTCTGGGCGCCGGGATGTCATCCAGGAAGCGTCGAGCTTGCTCGAACTGTGTTCGCCGCGCCCGCTGCGTGAGGTCCCCGGTGACCACCAGGAGATCCGGCGGCGCGTTGACCAGAGCTTCCGCGAGCGCACGCACACGGCGGGGCTCGGTGCGCCCGAAATGCAGGTCGGAGATGTGCGCCACCTCGAAGCGCTCCCCCTCGGGGAGACTCGGAAGCTGGCCCAGCGTTTGCCAAACAGCGTTCATGCCGAAGATGCCGATGCAACCGTCGTTCCGCTCGTATCGCAGCTTGCTCCGACAGATCCGGACGGAAAACCGTCGCCTGTACCGTCGGCTCAGGTCGAGGCAACTCGCTACGGTCGAGGCAAGCGCGCTGCGCCAGGTCGAGTCCCGGGCTCACACGGGCTCGAAGCCGCTCTACACCCTCGAGTCACCCCAGGGGGCTCGGTTCGTGCTCAAGCTCGGGGATCCAGCGCTGCTCGAGGCCGAGGTCGTCGCGCATCGCCTGCGCGACCTCGGCAAGCGCCCGAGCATCCCAGCACAGATCCGCGAGGTAATGATTGATGGCGAAGCTCGACGGGGTCTACTGAAGCCCTTCATCGACTGGGACCCAGAGCGAGAGCTGCCAGCCGATTCCACGCAGTGGACGGACCTGCAGCGCCACGTGATGTTGATGGAGCACGCCTGGGAGTGGTTCCTGGACAACCTGGACACGAACCCACGCCAGTTCGCGCTGCTGGGCGGGCAGGGCTTTCCGGTCAACGTGGACTGGGATCGCGCCTTCGGCCAGGATGGGGAGAGCGAGCTGTCGCGCTTCGCGAAGTACAAGGGCACGCTCCCCAGCGCTCGCACCTTCCTCTACGCCGACTACGTCGAGGGGCGCATCGATCTCAGGCTGGGCATGCTGCTCGGTGAGGCTCGCCGCATCCGCAAGCTCCCGAAGCGCGAGCTCTCGAAGGCGCTGAACGGATATGCGTCGGTGCGCTTCGAGACCCTGGAGGAGCGGGCGAGGTTCCTCTCCACCGTGCTCGAGCGTCAGCGGCACATCGAGAGCGAGTTCAGACGGTTCGCGCGCTCGCTCCTGGCGGAACGCAGGGCCTTCAGCAGGGCGCGCAAGACGGGTCCCGAGGTGGGGGTGAGGGAACGCCTCACGGTTTTCCGCGCGGGATTGTGGAACCGGGCGCAGCACGCCTGGCATGCGTTCTCCGGAAGCGCCGCGGGCAACCTCGGACGCAACGCGTTGAAGGCCATCCGCGGGCTACGTCTGCGTACGTCGCCCTGACCGCGGGGCGGCGGCACACGGTCGCCAGCCGGTCGGTGGAGTCGAAGGCTGCGATTGCTGCGGACCGAAGGGGCGTGGCGGAGGAAGCGAAGGCGAGACGCCCCACATTAGCCCAGGCGAACGGCCGTTTGTTGCGTACACTCGGGGCGTGAGGACGAAACGGCTTGGAATGGGTCTGTTCGCGGCACCGCGCGCGCGAATCCTGGGATTGTCGACGCTGACCGTGGTGACCTGCGGTGCTGGCGCCCTGAACGGCTGCGGCTCCGACGACGCCAGCAGCGCGGGGGGCGGCAGCTTCGTGGACGCGGGAGGCGGAAGCGGCGGAAGCAGCGGCGGCGGAAGCGGCGGCACCGGCGGCGCGAGCTCTGGAGGCACCTTCAACCTCGACGGCGGAGACTGCGCGTGTGATGGCGGAGTGTGCATCCAGGGCACCTGCTGCGAAGCTGACAAGGCCTGTGGCGACGTCTGCTGCGGCGACTCCGACGTGTGCTCCTTCCAGCAGTGCGTCACGCCGGGCAAGACCTGCATCGACTCCGACGACTGCGACGGCGGTGACTACTGCGAGTATTCCCTCGGGGAACCAGCCCAGACGCCGGACGCTGGAGCTGGAGGCGCGACCTGCACCGGCGGCGTCTCACTGGCGACCGGCCGCTGTCTCCCACGTCCCCCGCAGTGTGCGACCGACCAGGAGCCTGGGGACCCCATCACCTGTATCGAGAACTGCGAGTACCACCCGCCCGCTGCAGCCTTCGACCCCGAGCTCAAGTATCACTGGGACGGCGGCAACGTGATGATGACGCCGATCGTCATTCAGCTCGACGACGACAACTGCGACGGCAAGGTCGACGCGAAGGACATCCCCGAGATCCTGTTCTCGACGTTCGAGTACAGCACGCCGGCGACCGGAGACAACGGCAGGCCGAACTACTCACAGAACGGGACGCTACATGCGATCAGCATCGTCGGCGGACAGGTCGTCGAGAAGTGGAGCTACCACCCGGATACGCCCTTCGACAATCGCGTCCACCCGGGGACCCACCTCGCCGGCGGAGACATCGATGGTGAACCTGGCAACGAGGTCATCGTGTGCACCCAGGACGGTCGGGCACGCGCGCTCCACGCCGACGGCTCCGAGTTCTGGGTGTCCAGCGCGACCGGATGCTTCATGCCTGGCATCGCCGACATCGATCACGATGGCTCACCAGAGGTGCTGGTGGGGAACGCGGTCCTGGACGGCAAGACCGGCTCCACCATCTTCCCGGTCAGTGGAGCGAGCACGGGTGTCTTCGCCGACGTCACCGGAAACGGTTTCCTCGAGGTAGTGACGCCGACGGCGGTCTACGACCACACCGGGGTCGAGCTTGCCAACACTGGTCTGACCGCGAACCACATGGCGCTCGGAGACTTCGACAAGGACGGGAACCCGGAGGTCGTCGCCGTCGACTCCGCTTCCCACCTGGTTCACGTCTGGCACTACGACCCCGCGGAGGTCGCAGGCTTCAAGATCCTGCGCCAGAACATCGACATGAACGGCACCTTCGTGAACAACTGCCCGAGCGGATCCGCAGGCGCCACCCGCGGCGGCGGACCGCCAACGGTGGCAGACTTCGATGGTGACGGGACGGCGGACGTCGCGATCGCGACGGGCATCGGCTACACCGTGCTCGGCGGTACCAAGCTGCTCGACACCAACGTCGCCAACGATCAGACCAACATCTGGCTGAAGGAGACGAAGGATTGCTCTTCGGCTGCGACGGGGAGCTCGGTCTTCGACTTCGATGGAGACGGCAAGGCCGAGGTGGTGTACGCCGACGAGCACACCCTGCGGATCTACGATGGTACGACCGGGGTGGAGAAGTGGTCGACGTGCAACACGAGCGGCACCCTGACGGAGTATCCGCTGGTCGCCGACGTCGACAACGACGGCCACGCCGATCTGATCGTCATCTCGAATGACTACTCGAGTATCACCTGTCTATCTGACGGGACCACGAAGATGCGCGGCGTGCGCATCTTCGGTGATACCGCGGGGAAATGGGTACGCACCCGTCGCATCTGGAATCAGCACACCTACCACGTGACCAACGTGGAAGAGGATGGCAGTATCCCCATGACCGAGCTTCCAAACTGGAAGCAGCCACGCCTGAACAACTTCCGCCAGAACATCCAGCCCTCCGGGGAGTTCAGCGCCCCTGACTTGGTGGTCGAGCTGCGGCCGAAGTGTGAGGGCACGTACGGCCTGATCGCGCGGGTGCGCAACGTCGGACTCGCGAGCGTACCGCCTGGGGTCGTGGTCGGCTTCTACGAGGGAGATCCAAGCGCGGGCGGCACGAAGCTCGGGCAGGCGCTGACCACCAAGGCGCTCGCGCCCGCCGAGGCAGAGGACGTCACGCTGGAGCTTCCTTCAGCCTCGATGGCGCTGACCGAAGGGCAGACGCTGGCGTTCGTCGTCGTCGACGACGGGAACCCGCCTCATGCCTGGGTCGAGTGCCGACCGGAGAACAACACGGACAGCACGTCCGGCTCGTGCTCCGGGGTGCGCTGAGCTGACCAGCGGGACGCAAGCTCCCGCTTTCCATGAAGCCTG
>JAGQIY010000763.1 GCA_020430865.1 Myxococcales bacterium | reverse complement strand
TCTTCAACAAGACCCTCGCTTGACTCACCCCAAGGACCGCTTCTCCCCGCTGTGACCGACGACGCACCGGCCAGCTTTCCCGCCTCCGGCCCCGCACGGGAGGCACGACGCCTGCTCAGTGGCGCCCTGCAGAGCCTCCAGCTCAAGGCGGGGCAGACCCCAGGCGTCGTGCAGGCGATCGAGGCCGCAGCCGCAGCATCCGGCGCGCTGTACGAGGTCGAAACGGGCGAGACCGAGAACTCCTTCGACGGTATCCGCGCGGCAATAGAGCAGCTCGGCTCCGCGCTCAGCTCCCTGCAGCAAGATTCGCTCAGCGACTCGACAGTTCTTTCCGCGACGGAAACGCTAGCGCGCACGCTCGCCCTGCTCTACCCGGTCGCGCGTGCCCAGCAACGCGCGCGACGCAACGTGATCTTCCACACTCGCGCCCCGGTCGATGCTCAGCTCAGTCTTCCGGAGTCGACTGTCCCGCCCGCGCCTCCCGCCGGGCGCCCGCGGATCCATACCCCGAGCTACCGCGGCCACGAGCACCGCTCGAGAGGGGAGCGGGTCTTCGTGGAGGCGGACATCGGGCTGCTCACCGACTCGCACTTCTACACGGGCTTGAGTCAGGACCTATCTCGAGGCGGTGTCTTCATCGCCACCTACCAGCCAAAGCCCCCGGGCACCGAGGTGGGGCTCTACTTCGCTCTGCCCGATGGCCATGTGGTCGAAGCGAAGGGCACGGTGCGCTGGACCCGTGAGGGCGGTGGAGACACCCCGCCGGGAATGGGGATCGCGTTCAGAGAACTCAGCGAGCAGGATCTGGAGGCGATTGAGCGCTTCTGCGAGGGCCGCGCTCCGATGTACCACGACTCCGCAGATTCCTGAGGCGCCCCGCGGCTGGCCCAACGCCGCCCGAGCGGCTACTGTGAGGCGCCTTGGCGCGTGTCGCCGGCGGAGGTTCCGTGTCGCATCGCAAACCCGTAACGGCCGATGAACTGAAGCGGATTGGGCTCTTCGGAGCCCTCTCCAGCGAGGTCCTGGATCATCTGGCCCAGACGCTCCCAACGGTGGAGCCCGATCCTGGCGACCTGGTCTTCAAGGAGGGCGACACAGCGCGCGAGCTCTTCGTGCTGCTGGAGGGAGAGGCGGAGGTCGTCAAGCGCTCTCGCTCGGGTGTCGACGCACGGGTGGCGGTGCTCGGGCCAGGCGACTGGTTCGGCGAGATGGCGGTGCTCGACGTGCAGCCACGTTCGGCGAGCGTGCGTGCCCTCGCCCCCTCGCGTCTGCTGAGGATCCGAGCAACCGACCTGGATGCGCTGTATCGCCACGACCTGAAGGCGTACGCGCTGGTCGTCCTGAACATCGCGCGAGAGCTCAGCCGGCGCCTGCGTGTCACCGATGGTATCCTCGCGGATTTCCTGGTCAACGTGCTGGACGTCGTCGAGCGACGTCGGCCCGACGCGGACTAGCCCGCCGCTCCCACATCCGTCGCGGCGTCAGCGGCTTCCCCGTCGGCAGCATCACCCGCGTCCCCGTCACCAGCGTCTCCCGCATCGAGATCTGACGCGTCACCTGCATCGACCTCGGAGGCATCACTCGCATCGGAGTCGTTGAATGGAGCGTCAGCACCCGCGTCGGCGACCCCCGTGCTACCCGCAGAGCCTCCGCTCGCTTCACCACCAGCCCCCTGCGCGCCGTTCCCACCGTTGTTCGCGTCGCCTCCGGAACCGCTCAGGTTACCGCCGGTTCCAGAGCCGCCGGCGCCGTAGGAGTTGCCGTCCGCGGGCGGCTCAGGCTGCGGATTCAGGCTGCAGGCGACGGCTACGACCCCCGCGAGCAGCACCAGCCACAGCGCGCGCCAGCCTCGACGGATCACGCGCCGCTCACTCCCGACGTACCCGCGACGCCCCCGGCACCCGAAGCGCCACCGGAGCTGCCTCCGGTACCGCTGCCACCAGTCGTTCCCCCGGTCCCGGCCGTCGCTCCACCCGCGCCTGCGGCACCACCTGTCGTCCCGTCGGTGCCCGCGGAGTCGCCGGTGCCGCCGGCGCCGCCGGTCGCACCGCCTGTCCCACCAGCCCCGCCGCCCGCGGTGCCACCCGTGCTCGTCCCGCCAGTGCCCGCGCCAGCAGAACCACCAAAGCCTGCGCTGCCTGCGGAGCCTCCGGAGCCAGCTGCGCCTCCGAAGGCACCACTGCCGCCGTTGCCGCCGTTGCCGCCTGTGCTGCTGCCTCCGCTGCCGCCACTGCCGCCGTTGCCGGTGTTGCCGGAGCCTCCGTTGCCAGAGCCTCCGTTCCCGGCGCCGCCACTGCCCCCATCGGCGGTGGGGGGCTCGGGCTGCGGGTTCAGACTACAGCTCGCCGTCACCAGAGCAACGGCAGCGATCCAGGCAAGCCAGCGCATTCGGATAACCCGCAGATCCATTAGCACACGACTACGTTTGCAGGATGCAGTCCATGCCTTGGTTCTGGAAACAGCGGCCGAAGCCCTCCGCCTGGCTCACTCTGGCACATCCCACGACGAGAACGACGCACCCAGGGTCAGGGCCTCACTCAGCGAGCGCTCCATCCTCGGCGTCATCCGCGTCCCCGCTATCACGGCCATCCGACGCATCCCCAGCGTCTCCCGGGACCGGCACGACGCCGCCCTCGCCCCCATCCATGAACGCGCTGGGGTCGGCATCTCCGGCGTCTGGGGATTCGCTACCAGCGTCCCGGATCGAGCCGCTGCCCCCGCTCCCGAGCGCACCCGAGCCACCTGCACCGGTGCCCCCGTTCGCGTGCCCGCCCGCTCCGCCGGGTGAGTCCTCGACTCCGCTGGCTCCCGCCTGTCCCCCCGAGCTCGCCAGATCCGCTGGCGGCTCGGGCTGGGGATTCAGCCCGCAAGCGACACACACCGCCGCAGCGATCGACGCGCATAGCAGCCTCTCCCAGCGCGCTGGTAGGTAGTCGAGCAAGCCCATCCCGGAACGGCCAAGGCAATTTCCGCGCCTGAAGTCGTGACTGGGGTGGTCCCCCGCTGAATTCGCTCACCAGCGCTTCAGGCGTCGCGCCTCCGCCAGCAAACCCAGCGCGGGCGCGGGGTCTCCCTGCGCAAGGCTCTCGCGAACGCGTCGAAGCTCCTGCTCCAGCTCGCCCAGCGCGGCCGCGACCTCGTCGGCGTTGCGCTCCAGGATGCCGCTCCACATCGCCTCGGGCCCCCCGCCGACGCGAGTCGAATCCGCAAAGCCGGGCCCGGCGAAGCGTCGACGCTCGCGTCCCGCCAGCTTGACCATGGCGCTGGCGACCAGCTGGTTGGCGTGACTCGTCAGGGCGACGCCCCGATCGTGATCCGCCGCGTCCACCACCAGCGGCTGAGCGCCGAGCAGCGTCGCAAGCTGTTGCGCCAACGCGATGCTGCTCGGGTCGGTAATTTCCGTAGGGCAAATAAACCAGCTGCGCCCGCGAAACAGCTCCGCAGAGGCATGCTCGAAGCCGCCTCGCTCCTTGCCGGCCATCGGGTGTCCGCCGCAGAAGCTGCTGAGGCCGAGCGCGGCGGCGCGCTCACAGATCGTGCGCTTGGCCGAGCCGCAGTCGGTGACGCAAGGAGCGTCGGCGAACCACCCGAGCTGGCTCTCGATGACCGGCAGGGGAGTCGCCAGGATCACGAGGGACACCTGCCTGGACGCAGCGCTCAACGACTGCGCGTCGGCCACCAGCAAGCGACTGAAG
>JAGQIY010000762.1 GCA_020430865.1 Myxococcales bacterium | reverse complement strand
TTCTTGGCCGCCATCGGCGCGGCCAGCGCCTTGATCGTGAAACAAAGACGGAAGCGCCCCGTACAGTCCACGGTCACCCAGTCGGTGCTCCACGGTTCGCTGGGCGCAGCGGCCGTGCTGGCCGGGCGTCGTTGCCGGAGCCGCTCGAACCGCCAGATCCACCGTTGCCGACCTGACTTGCCGAACCGCTGTCCGCAGAACACTGGATGGCGCTGAGCGCCAGCCCCGCTGCAAACACACCGCTCAGCGCGACACGCACCCCGTTGAACGAACGCTTTGCTTCCATCATCAACCCCAGGTTCGAAGAGAGAGCCGGCTAGCCCCCACGTCACTCGCTCGGCCGTCGAGCACCACCGCGCGACGCGCGCGGTCGTCAAGGCACGGAACGTCGGCATGCGAGCCACCTGCGAGGCGTTCCGCCGAAAGCGAGCGTGCCCGGTGAGCGAGGCCAATTCAAGCTCGGCTACCGACACTGGAAAGATGCGAGTCATACTGCTTGGGCTCGAAGGGACTGCCGCGCTAGATGTCTGGAGCGCGCTTCGAGCACGCATCACCGAGCGGAAAAGTTTGCAGATGGCCCAACGGATCCTCGTAGTCGAAGACGAACCCGCGATCAGCGAGTCGGTAGCCTATGCGCTCAAGCGAGATGGCTTCAGCGTGGTCACCGCCGCAACCATCGCCGAGGCTGAGACACAACTGGACACCGACCTGGTGGTGCTCGACCTGATGTTGCCCGACGGGAGCGGCTTTGACCTGATTGGAAAGCTGCGACGCGACGGCGATCTGACCCCGATCATCGTGCTCTCCAGCCGCGACGGAGAGGCCGACCGGGTGGCCGCACTGGAGACCGGCGCCGACGACTACGTCCCGAAGCCTTTTTCCCCACGGGAAGTCGTCGCTCGCGTGCGCGCCGTCTTGAGGCGCGCGCGTCCGGAGCCGGCCGCCAGACGTGAAGGCCCGCCGCTGGCCGTCGACGAGGCTTCGCGCCGCGCCGAGGTGAACGGTCAGATCGTGGATCTGACCCGCGTCGAGTTCGACCTGCTGGTGGCGTTGCTGGACAACCCCGGGAGAGTCTACACGCGAGCGCAGCTCATCGATCGCGTGTGGGGCGACGGCTTCGCGATCACGGACCGCACGGTGGACTCCCATGTCAAGTCCCTGCGTCGCAAGCTGAGCGACGCAGGCGGCGACGCTGGGTTGATCGAGACCGTGCGCGGGGTTGGCTACCGGGTTGGAGATGGGTCGCATTGAGCGGCACGCAGAGCCCCGAGATCCTGCGCTTGGTGATCGTCGCTGGCACGGCGATCGCCATCATCCTGTTCGTCGCGTTCATCGCGAGTCGCCTGCTGAAGAGCCTCAGCCGCGGCATGTCGGTACGCATGCAGGTGTTCCTGGCGCTCTCCGCCATCGTCGGCACCTTCGCTTTCGGGCTGGGCATCATGGTGATCGACCGCATCGAAGCGCGCGCGGTGCGCTTCGCAAAGCAGGCTGCGGAGGACGAAGCGAAGCTGGTGGCGAGCCTGCTGGAAGGCGACATGCTGCGTACGGGCTCTGGCCTCGACGGCGCCATCACACGCCTGGAGACGGAGCGTAACCGCGGCGCGGCGCTGCGGCTCGAGGTGCTGGACCCCCAGGGGCGACTGGTGTTTCCGCGCGATACCCTGAGCCAGGCCAATCAGCCAGGCACCGTGCACGTCGACGTGCCGATCCACGCCAAGGGTCATGTGGTCGGCTCGGTGCGCGTCGTCAAGCCGACGGTGGTGATGCAGCGCATGCTCGCGGACTTCGCTCCCACGGTGCTGGTGATCAGCCTGGTCCTCGGCGCCGCCGCAGCCGCAGCGGCTGTCTGGATCGGGCACACCATCGCGCGCCCCATCGTCGCGCTCACGGAGTTCAGTGAGCGAGTGAGCGCCGGGGAGCGCACGGCGGCTCCGCCCCCGGCGTTCGGCCGCGAGGTCACCAAGCTCACCCAGAGCATCGATTCCATGCGGAGACAGCTGGAGGGGCGCCCCTTCGTCGAGACCTTCGCTGCCGATCTCGGGCACGAGCTGAAGAACCCCGTGGCGGCGATCCGCGCCAGCGCCGAGATCCTCGACGAAGAAGGCGCCCTCGAAGAGCCCGAGGAGGCCCGCCGCTTCGTCAAGCGCATCCGTGAAGCGACGGCCCGCATCGAGCGACTGCTGAACGACCTGTTGAACCTGGCGCAGATCGAGGCGCGGGGCATCGAAGAGTTCGACGTGCTCGACATGGGCGACCTCCTGCTCGCCTCGACGAAGGGCCTGGAGGGGCGCGAACGCCTGCAGGTCACCGTGAAGAAGGACGCCAAGGTGCGCGGCGACGCGACCTGGCTGGGGCGCGCCGTGGCCAACCTACTGGAGAACGCCCTGGTGCACTCCCCCAGGGGCACGCCCATCGACGTCGTGCTCGAGCGCAAGAAGGACGACGTCACGCTCAGCGTGATCAACCAGGGCGAAGTCCCGGCCCGCATGGTCAAGCGCGTCTTCGCGCGCTTCGTTACCACACGGCAAGACAAGGGCGGCACCGGCCTGGGCCTCGGCATCGCGCGCGCCGTCGCCGAGGCCCACAGCGGCCAGGTCGAGCTGGTTCAGCCGGGCCCACCGAACGTCGAGTTCCGACTGACGCTACCCCACGCCAGCCTGCGCGACGTGGCGCTCAAGGTGGGCGGCAGCTTCACCAGGGGTTGAGTCGAACACACCCACGCTAGCTGCGACGCTCGGTCGCAGGAAGCGGAAGAAGCGGGAGGAACCGGCACTCCTGGGCGCTGCACGGGCGCTCGACCGGAGCTCCTCACCCCCGGATAAAACCCCGGAAACGCTCAAGATTTCGAGAAACCGCGAGTACGATGCGGCTATCACTGGGTTCTCCTCGAAACCTCCACATTCCCTGCCGAGGATCCGCGCAAAGCTCCCCTAGCTTACTGGTGAGCCACTCGTCGTGGCTCCCAGCGACCCAGCTGCGGCGCTCTGCGTTGCACGGTCTGAACATCCTTCGAGGTCATTCGTGAAAGAAGCCAACCCACTGTTCGACAAAGCCGTTCGTCCCCGTCACGTCGCCATCATCATGGACGGCAACGGACGCTGGGCTCAGGCCCGAGGCCTGGAGCGCGCCGAGGGGCACGCCGAGGGCGCCAACGCCGTGCGCGAAGCTGTGACCACCTGTCGCGAGCAAGAGATCGAGTACCTGACGCTGTACGCCTTCAGCAACGCCAACTGGCAGCGCCCGAGCATCGAGGTCGAGGCGCTGATGCGCCTGCTGGTGGAGTTCGCCGAGAAGGAGAAAGCGGAGCTCCGAGAGAACGGTATCCGCGTGAACGTGGTGGGAGAGATCGAAGACCTGCCGAGCCACACCCGGCGGGCCGTCGAGCACGTTATCGACTACTGCTCCGATGGCGATCGCATGACCCTCAGCCTCGCGCTGTCCTACGGCGGACGCCAGGACATCGTGAACGCAGCGCGGGCCCTGGCGGTGCGCGCTCGAGCCGGCCTGGTGCTGCCCGAAGAGATCGACGAGAATTTCTTCCACAGGGAAATGACCACGCACTCCCTCCCCGACGTCGACCTGCTGATCCGCACCGGCGGCGAGGCGCGACTCAGCGACTTCCTGCTGTTCGAGGCGGCCTACGCGGAGCTCGCGTTCCTCGACATCATGTGGCCCGATTTCAAGGAGGACACGTTCATCGAGTGCGTGCGCCGCTACGCCACCAAGGAGC
The DNA here is from genome assembly GCA_020430865.1 of Myxococcales bacterium. The sequence goes on along the minus strand of JAGQIY010000762.1, from coordinate 2,227 downwards.
GCCGCTTCGGCCGCACCTCGGCTCAGGTCGCCGAAGAGGGTAGCAAGACCTTCCAGCCCCTGCGCCCCAACGGCCAGGGCTGAACGAGACACGCCAGATAGGCCGACACGCGGGTCGTCATCGACTCGCGTGTTTGCGTTTTGTTGGTGCCTTTCCAGCTCTCACGTTCATGGGGGTGAGGAGCGCCGGCTGTGACAGGCTGCTGATTGGCAGCGTGTTCTTCAACGCCCGGCTAAGCCAGGAACCGACTCAGTGACTCGATCACGCAGGCCGGCTTCGCCTGCCCCTCGACCTCCAGCGTGATCACGATGCACACCTGGATGCCGCCCTTGACGTCCTCGACGCTGGCGATCTGGCCGCGAGCGCGCAGACGACTGCCGACGCGCACGGGCGCCGGAAAGCGCACCTTGTTCACGCCGTAGTTGAGGCCCATGGAGATGTTGTCGACGCGGATGAGCCGCGGCATGAAGTAGCTCGAGAGCGACAGCGTGAGGTAGCCGTGGGCGATGGTGCCGCCGAACGGCCCCGACTTCGCGCGCTCCACGTCCACGTGGATCCACTGGTGGTCCCCGGTCGCATCGGCGAACTGGTTCACACGCTGCTGGTCGATCTCGATGTACTCCGTGGGGCCCAGCTCGGCGCCCACGGCAGCCTTCACTTCTTCCAGTGAAGAGAACACCTTGGGGGAGTCGCTCATGGGGGCACTCTAAGGAAACCAGCTCAGGAGCCCAGGGTTTTTGCCCGCTGCGAAGCGGTACTCACGAAATCGAGCGATATGGACTCCATAGGCAGGCGCGCTGGCCGTTCTACAGACACGTCGAGGCAATACAGCCTCGGAGAACCTCGCGCCCCCAGGGCGCGAACACGCCGAGCACTCCCGTGAGCAACCTCTCCCTACCCCCCGAAGAAGCCGTCGAAGCGGCTGAGCGCCCCTTGCTGAGGCTGCTCTCCGGACAGGGAGCGGTGCGCATCTCCGAGCCTCCACCCCGCCTCGGCGGACCGATCCTGCTGGTGATGCCCGACGTGGAGCGCGCGTTCGTCGTGCGGCGCGCCATCCACACCATCTGGGGGAGGCAGGCCAGGGTGCACCACGTGGAGAGTCTGGACTCCGCCACGGATCGGGCCAAGCGCTACGATTATGCGATCAACCTGGTGGACCTGGCCCCCTCGGACCAACGCTGGGTGGACGCCGTCACGCGGCTCACTCAAGCCGCCCCGGCCTGCCCCACGGTGATGCTGGAAGAGGGCGCGACGGACGCCTCCAGTCAGTCCGCGCGGCGCCTCGCTCGCAGCGTCAAGCACGCGCTCGAGCGCGCGAGCTTCCGTCTGAAGGCCTCGGGGCGCGTACCTGGTCCTGGCCTGGTCAACCGTCATCGAATGCTGGCCACGGTCACCGAAGCCCTGGAGCGGGCGCTGCCCTCGCAGGCTCAGGTTCCCCTGGTGCGCGTGTGCATCGGGCACGAAGACGAGAGCGAGCTCTTCACCGGAGAATCCGCACGGATACTTTCGGAGGCCCTGATGGCGCGCTTCGTCGACTGCCTGGGTCCGTCGGACCTCGGAACGCTGCTGGAGGACGGGACATTGCTCGCCTGGGCGCGGGGGGTTCAGCCGCTCGAGCAGACCAAGCTGCTGGTGGAGCGCTTGCGCGAGTCACTCAGCCTGCCGTTTCGCATCCAGGGCGAGCTGGTTCACGTGTCCGCAACGCTGGGCACCGCGGTGGGACCTCGCGACGGCGACTCCGCGCTCACCCTGGTCGACCGCGCCTACACCAGGGTCTGACGGGTCAGCCGCGACCGCGACGTCGAGCAGCTCGGCGCAGGCGCCTCGCAAGGCTCCCCGATTCCAGTGGCTGGGTCAGCACCTCGAGCGCGCCCGCCACGATCAGAGCGTTGATGCCCGAGGTGTCGATCGTCGGCACGCAGACCACGGCCTGACGCTCGGGCGCCGCCAGCAACCAGTCCGCCGCCGTCGCGGCGTCCGGTGCGTCCAGCAAATACAGCTCGCCGGACTCCAGGAACCGAACGCCTTGAGCGCTCAGACCGAGGCGCAAGGCGTCATCGACTGCATTACCCCGAGGCAACACTACCAGCGACACCCCGAGCTCCCCCACCTCGAGGGCGCTGGAGTTGGTCGGTGCGTCCGTGGGTCCCAGCACCGCGCTGCGCTGCTCCCGCCCGCCGCCCGGGATCTCACCCTTGCGGCTCGGAACTCGTTCTGCGTTGGCCTC
>JAGQIY010000761.1 GCA_020430865.1 Myxococcales bacterium | reverse complement strand
CGTTGCAAGAACGAGAGATAGCCACCGCAATTCGGCGGCGTCGATGGGTCGGCGCTACCCCCTGAGAACCTGCGGGCCGGCGGCTAGCCCACGCTGATCAGGCTGCCCGGGTTTCGACGAAGAGCGGACAATCTCGAGTTGATCCACGTCGGAGATATTGCCACGCGGCAACTGGTAACCATCGATGCAGACATCACGGTCGCTCATGCGCGAGCGATCGCCGCTCACACGCCGCACCAGATCTACCCTGTCACCCGCAACGCGCAGCTAGTCGGAGTCGTCGACCACGCCGATCTCCAGGCACAGAACGGCTCGCTGAACGTGCACGAGATCGTGTCCAACGTCGCGGTCGTGGCGTATCCCGATCACACGGCGAGAGAGGCGGCGGACCACATGCTCCAGAGCGGGGTGGGACGCATCGTGGTGATCAGCACCGGTCCCACGCGACGACCAATCGGCATCCTGACCCGACGCGACCTACTCGAAGCAGCGACGCGCACGCGCTCTCCGCGGGACTGCGACTCCAGCTCCGGTTACGTCCCGGTAGTCTAGCTAGTGCCGCTGCCCACGAGCCCCGCCTGGTCAATCCACGCACGCCAGATGACGCTTCGCGGACCTCGCGTCGTAGCCTGGCGGCAAATAGGCACACGACTCGTCAGAGCCCAGGTAGTCGCCGCTCATGGCGTAGGCCCTGGCTCTCGAACCACCACACTTGACGCGATACTCGCAGGCGCCGCACTTCCCGCTGAGCGCATCCGGGTCGCGCAGCGATTCGAAGAGCGGGTGGCTGCGGTAGATGTCGATCGGGTCTCGGTCTCGAATGTTTCCGCACGAGATCGGCAAGAAGCCACTCGGATAGACGTCTCCCGTGTGCGAGACGAAGAGCATTCCGCGTCCCTCGTTGACGGTGAGCGCCGAGCGCCCTCGGACATAGCGCGCGGGCCTCACGGCCACGTCTCCAGCGCTCTTGCGTTGAGCCAGCACACGCCGATAGTGTGGAGCGGCTGTCGTCTTGATGGCGAAGGGCACGCGCTTCGAGATGTCCGCCAGCTGATTCAGCTGCTGCTCGACGTCGTCGGGATCCAGCAGCAGGCTCGCGTTCGCGCGCCCTGTTGGAACCACGAAGAACACGCTCCAGAGCACGCACCCAAGCGCCTCGACCAGGCGGCTCGTGGGCTCGAGCAGATCACCGACGCCCGCGCGAACCGTCGTGTTGATCTGGGTCGGGATACCCAGCGACGCAGCGTCCTGAAGAATCCGCAGTGACGTGTCGAAGCTGCCTGCCACGCCGCGGAACGCGTCGTGCAGCTCTGCCTCACTCCCATCGACGCTGATCGCCAACCGCCCCAACCCGGCCGCCTTCAAGGAACGAAGCAGATCGTAGGTCACCAGCGGCGTCGCCGACGGCGTGAGCCCCATCTCGAGTCCCAGTCGCTTGCCGAACCCCACCAGCTCCACCAAGTCGCTGCGCTTCGCGGGATCCCCCCCGGTCAGCACCACGAGGGGAACGCTGGCCGCAGCCAGCTGCTCCAGGAGCGCCCTGGCCTCGCCGTTGGTGAGCTCGTCGGGGTGAGAGGTCGGCATCGCGCAAGCTCTGCAGTGCAAGCACTGCAGGTCACACGCGCGCGTCGTCTCCCAGATTGCAATGAAGGGGCGATCATCGAATTGGAACACCGTTGACTCCTGCTAGAGTTCGAGCTTCGCGTTCAGGGTCAGGTTGTCGTTGAGTCCTTGACGCAGCTCGTCCGGCGCGCCTGGGACAGCGCGATATCTCGTATCCGTGCGGTAGTATTCGAGGCTCGTGGTCAGGCGCTTGACCGGTGAGTAGAACACGCCGCCAAACAGCCCGAGGTTGCTCTTGGCTGCGCCCACGGGAAGCTTGTCTTCATCACCGACTTCGGCTCCCACCGAGGCCACGATCTTGAGGCTCTCGACGACCGGCACCCCCAGCTCGACCCAGCCACCCATCGCCGGCAACGCCTCGACATCTCGGACCTCCGCGAACGCTGGCTGCGCGGGATCCGTGGACCCGCGAGTGAGCAGCACGCCCTGACGGCTGAACATCCCGTTCAAGTTCTCCCCCGTCCAGCCCTGACCCCCGAGCCAGAACCAGTCGGTCGTGAGCTTCGCGTCCAGGCTTGCTAGCCAACTCGAGACGCTCACGTCACCAGCGACGCCCGCCGCGTCGACGGTGAGGAACTTCTCGCGCGCAAAGCGCCCACCAACCCCGAAGGCGAACAGCTTGCTCTCATACCCAGCGTGGGCTTCTCCGCCCGGCAACTGACTGGCTGCGCCTGGGTCGGCGTTGTCTGCCCGTGTGATGACGCCCGCGCCCGGTTCGCCGCTCACGGATCGCACCACGGCGAGCTTCACGCCGAGACGCTGCTCGCCCTCTCCCCCGTCGAGGGCTTGATCGAGGCTGACGCCAAGCTGAGGTAGACGCTGCCACAGCGCTCCGCTGCCGGTGTGCAGAACGATCGCAGAGTGGCTGATGCTCATCGGCAGCCTCGGCGTGACCACGCTCCAGGTCTGTCCGGCAAAGACCCGCCAGGACTTGCCTCCGATGTCCGCATAGCCCAGGCGCAGGCGAGGCCCCGGCTGCGTGATGCCCGTCGGCCCACCGTCTTCGTGCAGCCCCCAGAAGTCGATCTCCACGGTCGCGGTCGCGTCGAGGTCGTTCTCGAGGACGTACTGTCCCTTCAGGCCGACGCGAGACTGCCTGCTCGTCAGCACGAAGGAACCGTCGGTTGGCAAGCCGTCACCCACGTTCGATCCGGCTGGAGCACCAACGGGAGCCTCTTGAGAGGGCGCCGCCGTGCCCGTGTTCATCCCGGCGTTGACGATGATCTGCGCGTAGGGGGTGAGGGTGACCTCGGAGTCAGCGCGTGCCTGTGCTCCCGCGTTCGAGCACACCGACAGCCCAAGCGCCGCGAACACCAGGACAGCACACGTCCTTCTGCCCAGCGAAAATGATGATCCGTTCCTCATTGCAATTCATCCTCACTCGGCGGGCGACACCGCCTCGTCGTGCGCTGCATCCGCTTCGATATCCCGATGCCGCAGCTCGCCGCTGAGCACGGGCAGAGCCACCTTCACGGCGACGGTCAGCAGCATGAATCCGAACGCCCAAATCCCCGCGGTAATCTTCCACTCGGTCAGAGTCGGCACGTACTCGACGATCTCGTGCAGCGTACTGGGGACGAAGCCCGGGATGATCAACCCCATGCCTTTCTCGATCCAGACGCCGGCGAAGGCAGCGACGCACGCGGCGTTGAGGGCCCAGCTCGTACGTTTCAACGCGGGCACGTGGAGCAAGAGCGCCGAGGCGACGTTCAGCGCGACCGCTGTCCAGATCCAGGGCACCAGCGCGTCATGCCCGTGCAGCCCAAAGAACAGATACTGAGCTGCGACCGCGTGGTGTCCGCCGGTGTAGAACTCGGTGAATAGCTCCGACCCCAGCATGAACAGGTTGAGCAAGACTGTGATACGCATGACCCTGGTCAGCGTCCGCACTGGGCCTGCCGCCTTACGGAAACTCGAGAAGCGCTGCATGAGCTGCAGCAGAAGGATCACGAACGCCGGCCCGGTGATGAACGCGGACGCGATGAAGCGCGGCGCCAGGAGCGCAGAGTTCCAGAACGGCCTACCCCCGAGACCGCTGTAGAGAAACGCCGTGACGCTGTGGATGCTGATCGCCCAGAAGATGCTCAGAAAGACGAAGGGCACGTACCAGCGCCGGTTCGGCTTCCTTCCGAGATAGCGCGTGTAGATCATGTAGCCGGCCACGTGGAGGTTCAGCAGCAGGTAGCCGTTCAACACGATCACGTCCCAGGTCAGCATCGAGATGGGCCAGTTGAAGCGCCCCAGTCCGGGGATGATGTGCCAGAACCGATCGGGCCTTCCGAGATCGACGGTGATGAACAGCAGGCAAACCGTGATCGCCGCGATCGCCAGCAACTCCCCGACCAGCACGACGTCGTGCATGTCGTGGTCGTCGTACAGGTAGGCCGGGATCACCATCATCACCGCGCCGGCGGCCAGGCCGACTCCAAACGTGAAGTTGGCGATGTACAGCCCCCAGGAGACCTGGTCGGTCATGCCGGTCACGGTCATCCCGTTGGCCACCTGATGTGCCCAGGCGTTGGCCCCCACCAGCGCGATCGCGGTGAGCACAGTCATCCACACATAGAAGCGCCAGCCTCCGTCGAGGCTCATGCGGAGCACTCGGAGCAGGAACCTGGGGTAGCTCACCACGTGGCTGTCACGACTCATTGAAGATTTCCCCGTGGTTAATTATCGAAGAAGTAGAAGAACCGAGGCTTGGCGCCGAGTTCTTCCTTGAGTACGAACACGCGCTTGTTCTCGAGCACCCAGCGGATCTCGCTATCGGGATCGAGCAGATTGCCGAAGACTCGCGCCCCCGTCGGGCACGCCTCGAGGCAGGCCGGGAGACGCCCTTTGCGCGTTCGATGCAAGCAGAACGTGCACTTCTCGACCACGCCTTGGGGACGGATGCGGTTCGAGAGGTAGGACTGCTCGGGGTTGATGTCCTCGGCGTCGATCTCTGGAGCTTCCCAGTTGAAGCGACGCGCGTGATAGGGGCAAGCGGCTTCGCAGTAGCGGCAACCGATGCACCAGTCGTAGTCGACGACCACGATGCCATCGGACTCTTTCCAGGTGGCCTGCACGGGGCAAACCTTCACGCAGGGGGCGTTGTCGCACTGCTGGCACTGCACCGGCATGTAGTACTTGCCTGGCGCCGGCACGGCGTGATCGTAGGTGGTGTTCCCCTTCTCGAGATCGAGGCTGCCCTGCTCCATCTCGATCACCCGGATGTACGAGTTGTTGGTGCGGCGGTCGTGGTTGTTCTCGTGGTGGCAGGCCTCCGCGCACTTGCGGCAGCCGATACACACGCTGAGGTTCAGCGCGTAGCCGAACTCGACGCCCTCCATGGGGCGCACGTCCTCGCAGTGCACCTCGCGACCGTACTTCTCCTTGGTCTCGGCTTCGACCCGACGGAGCACGGCCTGCAGCTGCTCGGGTGTGAGTTCGCGGTAGTGACGCTGCATGAACTGATCGAACGTCAGGTCATCGGTCCAGGCCTTGAGCGGCTCCATCGCCGCGGCGAAGGCGGTGGCGCCCAGCGTGGCCCCCAGCACCTTGAGTGCACGACGGCGCCCCGCGTTCTTGGGCTCTGGGTTCGCTTCAGTCATGTTTCCTCCCGGTACCTTCGGCGCTCGCGTGCTCGAGGTAGCGGTCTCGTGGCGGGAGAACCGGCGCGGATCTGGGAATGGCAGGGCTGTGGGGGTCGTGGCAGTCGACGCAGTTGTTCCTCACCCGCTCCCCTCGCGAGCGATCCCAGTAGCCGTTCATGCCCCCGTGAGCTCCGTGGTCGTAGTCGCGCTTCTGGGGGCCATGGCACTGCGCACAGAGCCTCATGGCCTGCGGCATCTCCACCTTCTCACCGCTGGCCAGGTGCAGCAGCCGGTGAGGCGCGGAGTCGTCATGGCAGCTCCCACATTCGAGTTTTCCGTGCTGAAACTTCATTCCAACATGAAACTCCTTCAGCTCGGAGGCCTGCTTCGGGAGCGGTCGCGGACCGCGCGCGGAGTGGCAGGTCACGCAGCTCACCCGCAGATCAGCGCCATGACTCGATTGGACGTCGGTCTTGACGCTGGTCAGCCGGTCCGGCTGGTGAATGCGGGTACCGAACACCTTGGCGCTCGGCGCTGGCGCCTTCCCTCGCTCCACCGGCGTGCGGTTGCAGCCAAGCAGCGTCAGGAGCACACAGCAGGAGAGAATTCGCAGCACGGTCGCGCAAAAGCATCCACCATGCCAGACACGACGAAGCCTTTGCGCGCGCGCCGATCCACGCGGAAAATCTTCGTTCGCTCCAGGCTGGAACACACATGTTCCGAAGTGGAACAGGCTAAACTCCCGCACATTCTGCGAGCCCTCGCCTGACCCGCGCAGTTCCTACGCCCCGCGAGGACCTGCTCGCGCCGAGAGCTCGCGAAAGACCCGCCAAACTCGCGCAAACTGCGCGTGGGAGCCTCTGGCGCGTGCCTTGCTAGCCCCGGATCGCCATGCCCATCAGCGGACTCGTGATCACGACGCGCAGCGAGCGCTCCGAGGAAGTCCTCGCCGCGCTGCGTCTGCTTCCTGACGTCACCGTGGGAGCCGCCCAGGGCCGCAAGCTACCGGTCGTCACCGAGGCGCCCACCCTGAGTGCCGCACGGAAATTGACCGAGGCGCTGATGCGACTGCCCGGCGTCGACTTCGTCGATGTCGTGAGCGTCGACTTCCAGGACGAGGAACTCTGAAATGCAACGACGAGACTTCATTCGCAGTTCGGCGATGGCTGCAGCGACCCTCGCCGCGACCCGGCTCGCAGCCGAGGAGTCCAGCGCGGAAGCGCCGCGTGAAGTGGACGGCGTTCGCTTCCAGAAGGCCCCATGCAGATTCTGCGGCACTGGCTGCCACGTGCAGGTGGGCGTGAAGGGCGGCAAGGTGGTCGCCATCCAGGGCGACGCCAAGGCCGAGGTGAACAAGGGCCTGCTGTGCATGAAGGGCTACCACGTCGGTCTCGCGCTCTACGGCAAGGATCGGCTCACCAAGCCGCTGCTGCGCAAGAACGGCAAGCTCGTCCCCATCTCGTGGAAGGAAGCCATCGACACCATCGCCGAGCGCATCCAGGCCGATCCCAAGGGCTTCGCCATGTATGGCAGCGGCCAGTGGACCATCCCCGAGGGCTACGCCGCCAACAAGCTGGTCAAGGGAGGCCTCGGTTCGAATCAGGTCGACCCCAATGCGCGGCTGTGCATGGCATCCGCCGTCACGGGCTTCCTGAGCACGTATGGCGTGGATGAACCCGCCGGCTGCTACGACGACCTAGACAACTGCGATGTGCTGATTACCTGGGGAAACAACCCGGCGGAGATGCACCCGGTGTTGTTCTCGCGGGTGATGGATCGACGGTCTCGGGGGGAGAGGGTGAAGCTGATCGACATCGGCACGCGCCGAACACGCACCACGGAGTTCGCCGACGAGTACCTCGAGTTCAAGCCTCAGACCGACCTGGCGATCGCCAACGGCATCGCGCAGCAGCTGATCGCACGCGGCGCCTGGGACCGCGACTTCGTGGAGAAGAACTGCGCCTTCCGCGAGCAGGACGAGCCGGCCACGCTCAACGGCAAGGAGATGAGCTTCGAGGCCTACAAGCAAGCCATCGCGAGCTACACGCCGGAGAAGGTCGCGGAGATCAGCGGTGTTCCGGCTGCAAAGATCCGCATGCTCGCCGACCTGTTCGCGGACAAGTCGCTCAAGATCACGAGCCTCTGGTGCATGGGCATGAACCAGCACACCCGAGGCACAGCCATCAACAACCTGGTGCACGCCGTCCACCTGCTGAGCGGCCATTTCGGCAAGCCAGGGGACGCGCCGACGAGCTTGACCGGACAGCCCTCGGCGTGCGGGACCGTGCGGGAGGTGGGCACGCTGGCCCACGCTCTCCCAGGAGGGCGCGTCGTGGCGAACCCCGACCACCGCAAGCACGCGGAGGAGATCTGGAACGTGCCCGCTGGGCGCGTCAGCGCCAAGCCGGGCTACCACACGGTCGAGATGTGGAAGCGCTTCTCCACGCCGAAAGATCAGGGCGGCGACATCTCGACCATCTGGGTGCAGGTCACGAACCCCGGACAGACGCTCCCCAACTTGAACCAGCTGTTCTTCCCCAGCCGGAAGATCCCGGGAAAATTCCTGATCGTCAGCGATGTTTACCCCACGGCAACGACCGAGCACGCCGACCTGGTGCTCCCGAGCGCGCTGTGGGTGGAGAAGAACGGCGTCTTCGGCAACTCCGAACGCCGCACCCAGCAGTGGTTCAAGATGGTCAAGCCGCCTGGCGAGGCGCGAGACGACTGCTGGCAGCTGATCGCCGTGGCTCATCGCCTGCTCGAGCTAGGCAACGAGGGGATGAAGGACCGCGATGGGAAGTTCCTGTTTCACATCGAGAAGGACGGCAAGGAAGTGCCCATCTGGGACTTCGCCCACTACTACGACGTGAACGTCGACGAGCACCTGTTCGAGGAGTACCGCAAGTTCACGCGGCTCAAGCACAAGGACCTCGCCCCCTACGAGGAGTACACGAAGGCGCGCGGCCTGCGCTGGCCCGTCGTCCAGCAGAAGGACGGCAGCTGGCGCGAGACGAAGTTTCGCTTCGCGAGCTTCGACGATCCCTACGCAGAGAAGTCCCGCCCGATCGACTTCTACCACTCGACGACCCACGATCATCGCGCGCAGATCTGGTTCCGCCCGTACGAGCCGCCGCCAGAGTCCCCCGACCAGGAGTATCCATTCTGGCTCTGCACTGGGCGCGTGATCGAGCACTGGCACACCGGAACGCTGACGATGCGCATCCCGCAGCTCCGCCGCTCCATGCCGGGGAGCTACATCGAGATGCACCCCGACGACGCCCATGAGCTGGGGATTGGCAACGGCGAGCGGGTGCTGGTGGAGAGTCGCCGCGGCAAGCTGGAGCTGAGCGTGTGGTTGAACGGTCGCGGACGCCCTCCGCGCGGAAGCACCTTCATCCCGTTCTTCGACGAGACCCTGCTGGCGAACCTGCTGACCCTCGAAGCGTATGACCCGTTCTCCAAGCAGCCGGACTACAAGAAATGCGCCGTACGCATTCGAAAGGTCGGATGAGGTCCGAGCATGGCCGAGCCTGGAACTAGCCGCAGGGGTTGGCAGCTGGCCGCGGCCTGCGTCGTGGCGGTCGCCTTCGTCGGCTTCTTCACTGGGTTGAAGCAGCCTCCGGTGGTTGCGCCCGTGCGAGACACCGGAGAGCTGGGACGCGGCGCGGACCCAACGCCGTCGTACCGCGACCTGCGTTCCAGAGACCGTGGCGTGCTCGGCGACCTCCACCCCTCACAGGTCCAGCGCTTCTTGGACGCCGTGGATCGCACCCCGCCGAAGGGCCCGCCTGACGAGCAGAGCTTCACCGAGGCCATTGCCGCGCGGGAAAAAACACGGGCCTACTGGGGCGCTCCGCCGAGCATCCCTCATCAGGTCAACGACACGCGCGCGCCCGATTGCCTGACCTGCCACGAGAAGGGCGCCAACATTGCCGGCAAGCTCGCTCCTCGCATGAGCCACCCACGCTACGACAGCTGCTTCCAGTGCCACACCCTCAGCCAGGATCCGCGCGCCGGAGGCAAACCTGGCATAGCTCGAGAGAACACCTTCGAGGGTTGGAAATCTCCGGGGCACGGCGCGCGCGCGTGGGATGGCGCGCCGCCGACGATGCCTCACCCGACGCGCATGCGAGAGACCTGCATCAGCTGTCACGGCCCGACCGGCAAGGTGGGCCTGCGCACCAGCCACCCCGAGCGCCAGAACTGCGTGCAGTGCCACGCGTCGAGTGCGACTCTGGACCAACGCACCTCGAGCAGCGACACCCCCACCGGGAGATGACTCATGGCCAACCTATCGCGCCGCGGCTTCCTGGGCCTGTTTCGGCAAGAATCATCGAAGAAGGCAGACGCGGAGGAGTTCTCCCTGGACTCCTTCTACGCCAAGCGAGGCAAGCCTCCGACCTCCCTCAACGTCGAGCTGCGCCGGGATCTGCCCGCCGTGGAGACGACGCAGGTCGGCGTCCCCGATTTGATCCCCAAGGCAACGAAATCCGATGAGTGACGAGGAGCTCGCGCTACCCGATCTGCAAGACGCCGTGCTCTCTCCAGGCGTCCTGTCCTCCCTCCTGAACGACATCGAGCAGTGCAGCGAGCTCCTCGAGGTCCGGGTCAAGTCCCGCGCCTTTGCTCACTCCAGCGCGGCGGCTCTGGGGCTCACCGACGTACCCTCGCATCTTGGAGCCGGACACGCAGTTCAGCTGCGGTACCGACACGGCGGGCGACAGTGGCTGGATACGCTGATGCCGGTAGCCGACGGAGTGCGCCTGGTTCGGATGCAAGCTCCTGCCTAGACTCCTCCGGGGGTGAGGCGCGCCAGCTCAACCTGCGACGCGCGTTCAGTCATCGTCATCGTCTTCCTCCGCTGTCGCGGCGACCGTCGGCATATCCTTCTGGAAACTCGTGCCCTGATAGGCCTGGGCCGCGCCGTGGGTGTAGACCAGGCGCCCGCCGGCTTCGCCCGTCTGGTAGCCGAGCGCCAGGACCCCCAGGGTGCCCGCCGTGGCGACGCCAGCGACGGCGCGTCCGAAGCGTTTCTCGGACACGACAGCGCCGATCAGCATCAAGCCCAGCACCACGCCGCTCGCCAGCACGAAGCGCTTCGCGGCGTGCTCGTGGGCCTCGATGTGACTCTCGGCGACCACGCGCTCCACGCGATCTTCGTCGGCTTCTCCGCTCCAGAGCGCTCCGACCCCCGAGACGACCAGCACCAGCTGGAGCAGGACGGCGCCCAGCCAGGCGCGCCGAGGGAGCCACTCGCGCCACCAGGCGAGGAGCAATCCCCCCGCGATCAGCGGCATCAACACCGCGAGCGCGATGGGCAGGTGAACCAACTTGGGATGAAACAGCAGCGAGTCCATACGACCTCCACGTCTTGGCTAAACGTGGGCACGTTCGCAGACGCACACCATCCGGCAAACGTCGGACGCTCCGCGAGTCACGTTACGTTGCATCCGACAAGCCAATCGCTGCAATCGACTCGGGGAGCTACCTTGAAAGACTACGTCTGGGCCTGGGTTCTCCATCATCAGTTCCGCGTGGATATTGACATAGTGAAGCGGACCGCGTTTCGGGCGAGGAAGGCGAACAGGAGCCCTCGCCCGCGGCTACGATGGGATGGGTTTGAGGTTGCCTAGGCGTCCGCAAGCAACAGCACACCCTGGGCCAAGTAGCTAAGCAAGAGCGCAGGCGGCACCAAGAGAGCCAGATGAACCGCCTCAAGCCCACTCTCAGGGTGCCTTGGGGATCGTCAACCAAACCCGCGCGCCCCCGAGGGGCGAGTCCGCGGCGCCCACCTCTCCCCCATGCGCGTTGACGATGTCACGCACGATGCTCAAACCGAGCCCATTGCCCTGTTTGGTCGTCCCCGGCACGCGGAAGAACTTCGAGAAGACTCGCTCCCGGAGCTCCTGTGGGATCCCGCGCCCCGCGTCGTCCACGAAGATCCGAACCGTTCCGTCCTGCGACTCGAAACCGACCTCGACGTCGCTGCCTCCGCTGTGGACCAGTGCGTTCTCGATCAGGTTGTCCAGAGCGCGCGTCAGGCGCGCAGCATCCGCATCCACCTCGAGCAGGCCATCGCCTTGAAGGGCGACGAGACGCGAACCGAGCTGGCGCGCACGAGGTTCGAGACGCGCGACGGCATCGCGCAGTACCTCGGCCACGTTCACCTTGGAGAGCGCGAGCGTCGCTGCGCCAGACT
>JAGQIY010000072.1 GCA_020430865.1 Myxococcales bacterium | reverse complement strand
CGTCGATCTGGACGATGTAGAAGGCCTCGTCGCCCTCGACCACCGACGAGGGCTCGCCGACCTCGAGCCCCTTGGCGGTCTCGTCGACGATGAGCTCGAGCCCCGAACCGGTCCCCTCGACGCTGACCCAGCCGTAGTCGCCGCCGCGGCGGGCGGTGACCTTGTCGTCCGAGAGCTCGCGGGCGAGCGCGCGGAGCTCCTCGCCGGCGCCGAGGCGGCGGGCGGCCTCGTCGATCTTCGCCCGCGCGGCCTTCAGCTCGAGCGCCGCCTTGTCGGCGAGGATCTTGTCCTGCTCGGGGTCGCCGCCGCTCGCGGCCTTGGGCTTGCTCACCTGGAGGAAGCGGAGACGGACCTGCTTGCCCAGGCGGGTGAAGCGGACGCCCTGGGCGGCGTAGGCCTTCTGCAGCTCCTCCTTGTGATCGGCGATGTAGCGGTCGATCTCCTCGGCGCTGGGGTCGACGAGGTCGGCGTAGCTGCGGCCCTCGAAGCGGACGTAGCGGAGCGAGAGCTGGTTTGAGCGCTTGTCGTAGGCCTCGCGGAGCTCGCCCTCGGAGACCGGGGTGCTCGAGGTCAGGAGGTCGCGGACGGTGCGGGCGAGGATCTCCTGGCGCTGGTACTCGAGGTACTTCGGCTCGGTCACCCCGAAGATCGGCAGGAAGCGCTTCTTGAACCAGTCGTAGTTGAACTGGTCGCCGCGGAGGAGATCGATGGTCTCGCCGAGGAGGATCATGTGGCCCTTGAGCACCAGCTCCTCGGCGTCCTCCTGGGTCGCGCCGAAGCCGACCTCTTCGGCGACCTCGGCGAGGAGGCGGCGCTCGATCACCGACTCCAGGACCTCCTCCTTGAAGCCCATCAGCTCCATGAACTCGGGGTCCATCTTCGAGCGCGGCATCATCAGGTTGGTGACCGCGACGTACTGGTACTGGTAGTCGGCGTCCTTGATCGTGTCCCCGTGGATCCGGGCGATCGGCTCGTCGCCGAGGCTGATCGCGTCGCTCGGGAGGCCAAAGGAGAGGCCAAAGGCGAGGGCGAGGACGCCGAGGATCAGCCAGATGACGAAGCTCTGGGTCGCGTTGCGGAAGCTCTGGATCATGGGCACCGGGAAGGTAGCGCGCCCCTCCCCGCTTGATAAGGCTGCGATCGGTCGGCGGCGGGGAATCGCCGGGGGCGCTGGGGCGTCGCCTTCGGCGGGCCCCTGCGGCCGCCTGCGGAGAAAGCGCACCCAAAGGAACGCCGTTTATATGGCCAAATTCACGAAACACCCCGGCGAGGTCGCCGCCGCAGCCGCCCCTTTCTTGGACTTCACCGCGAAGATCGCCGATCCTGCGCTAGCTTTCCCCGACCTGAGCCCCCATCCTCCCCTCGACGGTCCCCGGCCTACCGGCTCCGTCGGCGCCCTGGTGCCCTGAGATCCGCTCCCCGCCCCCGCCTGCATGCTCTTTGACTGGGTATACGGCCTCTTCTCGAACGATCTGGCGATCGACCTCGGGACCGCGACGACCCTGACCTACGTCAAGGGCAAGGGGATCGTCGCCCACGAGCCGAGCGTGGTCGCGGTCCAGATCAAGGGGTCGCAGAAGCGGGTGGTCGCGGTCGGCAAGGAGGCCAAGGAGATGCTCGGCCGGACCCCCGGGAGCATCGTCGCGATCCGCCCGCTCAAGGAGGGCGTGATCGCCGTCTTCGAGATCACCGAGGCGATGATGCGCCACTTCATCAACCGGGCGCACAACCGCCAGACCCTGGTGAAGCCGCGGATCATCGTCTGCGTGCCCTTCGGGATCACCGAGGTCGAGAAGCGCGCGGTGAAGGAGAGCGCCGAGAGCGCTGGCGCGCGAGAGGTGTACCTGATCGAGGAGCCGATGGCCGCGGCGATCGGGGCCGGGCTGCCGATCACGGAGCCGAGCGGAAACATGGTGGTCGACATCGGCGGCGGCACGACCGAGGTCGCCGTGATCTCCCTCGCTGGTATCGTCTATTCCCAGAGCGTCCGCGTGGGTGGCGACAAGATGGACGAAGCGATCGTCGCCTACATGAAGCGCAAGTACAACTTGGCGATCGGCGAGCAGACCGCCGAGCGTATCAAGATGACCATCGGCAACGCCTACTCCCTCGAGCAGCAGATCACGATGGAGGTCAAGGGGCGCGACATGGTTGCTGGCATCCCCAAGACCATCCTGGTCAACAGCGATGAGGTCCGCGAGGCGATGAGCGAGCCGATCAACGCCATCGTCGAGGCCGTGTTGCTGGCCCTGGAGCGGACCCCGCCGGAGCTCGCGGCAGACATCGTCGACAAGGGCGTGGTGCTGACGGGGGGTGGCGCGTTGTTGAAGAACATCGATGTGCTGTTGCGTGAGGAGACCGGGCTTCCGGTCATGGTCAGCGATGATCCGGTGAGCGCCGTGGTGCTTGGTTCTGGCAAGACGCTCGATCACATCGAGCTCCTGAAAGAGGTCACCATCGGCTGAGCCGGGCCGAGGCGGAGACGAATGGCACGCTGTGCTAGCTCGAGTGGCAGTGCCGTTCTTCGGGGTTCTCCGGGAGCGCGGCGGCGAGGCTGAGCAATGGGCTCTTGGAAGCGTTATCGAGACACGATCCTGGTAGTGCTGCTCCTGGCGCTGCCGTTCTTCGTGTTGCGCACCCGGATCCGCAAGCCGGAGAACATGAGCGTCGTCGACCGCGTGATCATGCGCGTCACGACGCCGATCCAGTACGCCTCCGCGGCCATCGCCCGCGGCGTGTCTCGTCTCATCGGTGACTACGTCTACCTGGTGGACGTGAAGACCGACAACGACAAGCTGGCCTTCGAGAACGCGCGTCTAAGGGACGAGGTGAGGCAGCTCGAGAACGAGCGTGCCGAGAACCGGCGCTTGAAGCGCCTGCTCGGGCTCCGCGACGAGATCCCTCAGGAAACGCTCAGTGCGCTGGTGATCGGCAAGGACACGACGGAATATTTCCGCGTGGCACACGTGACGCTCGACGCGCCGAGCACCGAGGTGCAGCAGAACATGCCCGTGGTGAGCGTCGACGGCGTCGTCGGCACGGTGCTGCGTGGGGCCGGGGACTCCGTCGACGTTCGCCTGACCGTCGACAGCGGCTTTGGCGTCGACGTCGTGGTCGAACGTACCGGCGCGCGCGGCTTCGTGCGTGGCGTCGGCGATCGCAATCGCTACGCGGTGAGCGTCGAGTACGTGAAGCGCTCCGATGAGGTGGACGTCGGCGATCTGCTGCTCACGAGCGGCGTGGGTTGTCGCTTCCCGAAAGGCATTCCCGTGGCGCGCGTGACGAAGGTCGAGAAACGCGATTTCGGCATCTATCAGACGGTTCAGGCGGAGCCGACAGTCGACTACTCGCGCCTCGAGGAGGTGCTGATCGTGCTCAGCGACACCCAACGTTGCACCCCTGAAGGCGCCAAGCCGAAGACACCGTGAGCAATGCGTACGCTCGGTTTGATCGGGATGGGGATCCTGCTGACGTTGATCCAGGGGAACCTGTATCGCCTGTTCGGTCCCATCAACCGCTTGCTCTCGTCGCTGACCGGAGTGGGCGAGATCAACGGTACCCCGAGCCTGGTGCTGCCGTTGGTGATCTATCTCGGCGTTCACGAACTGTCGATGCCCCGGGGAGCGTTGATCGCGTTCTTGCTGGGCTACCTGATCGACGTCTTCTCGGGCGCGCCGCTCGGGCTGTTCGCCTTCGTGCTGGTTAGCGTGTGGTGGCTTTCGCGTATCGCTGGGGTCAGGCTTACGGCCCAGACCAAGCTCACCCAGATGACTCTCGCATTCGTTTTCGCGCTGATTGAAGCCGGTATCGTGCTGATGCTGCTGGCGATCTTCGGAGCCGACGCGCACCGGCCGGTGGAGCTCGTTGGTATCGCCGTGCCGCACGCGTTGGCGACGGCGGTGTTCGCGCCCTTCGTGTTTGGTCTGGCTCAGCGCATCCATGGCGGTGCGGGAGGCGGCGCGGCGGGGAGTCCAACGACGTGACCATCCTGGTGCAGCGTTCCGACGTCGGCGAGTTTCGCCGCCGCTACAGCTGGATGGTGCTGGTGGTGTTGCTGACGTTCGGCTTGCTGGTCGGACGCCTGGTTCAGCTGCAGCTGATCGAGCACGACCTCCATCACGCTCAGGCGCTGCGCAACATCATCCGCGAGCGCACCCTGGCGACGAGCCGTGGGGTGATTCGTGATTCGCAGGGTCGCGTGCTGGCGGGCAACCGCCCGTCCTACAACGTCTATGTCGTGCCCTCCATCATCGACATGGAGAAGACCTGGCCGCGCGTGGTCGAGTTGATGGGGCTCGAGGAAGGGGACGAGAAGGAGCTACGCGAGCGGATCGTGAAGCTGAGCAACGGCTCCCGGCGCGACCAGCAAACGCTGCTCAAGGTCGACGTCGATCGAGATGCGGTCGCCGCGCTGGAGACCCATGAGCGCGATCTCAATGGCGTCGAGGTCGCCCCGGTGCCGGTTCGCTACTACCCCTATGGTGAGCTCGCGGCGCACATCCTTGGCTACATGCGCGAGGTCGACCCGGACACCTTGGCCCGCCTCGACGGTCGTGGCTACCGCGCTGGCGATCGCCTCGGCGCCGTCGGCGTCGAGCGCCGCTGGGAGAGCTACCTGATCGGTCAGCGCGGCTGGAAGAAGGTGCTGGGCGGCCGGCGCGCGAAGCTCAACCGCGAGGATCTCGAGGACCAGTACCTGGACGAGCCGCGTCGCCTCGACCCAGTGCCTGGTCGCGATATCTCCCTGACCCTGGACATCGAGCTGATGCAGTCGGTGGAACGCGCCATGCGCGGTCAGGTGGCCGGCGCCGTCGTGGTGGTCGATGTCCGCACCGGACGTATCCTCGCGGCACTGTCGAAGCCGAGCTATGACCCCAACATCCTCAGCGGCTCCAGCGGCAAGCAGGCGGTACGCGATGCTTTCCGCAAGCTCTACTCCGATCCGCTGAAGCCGACGCTGGACAAGACCGTTTCCGCGGCATATCCGCCGGGGTCGACGTTCAAGCCTTTCGCGGCGCTCGCTGGGCTCGCAGATCACGTGATCACGCCCCGGAGCGTGGTGGATTGTCGGGGGGGCTACGAGTACGGACGTCGCTACTTCCGTTGTACCGGCGTCCACCGCAACGTGCGCCTGCACGAGGCGATCGTGCGCTCCTGCAACACCTACTTCTACTCGTTGGGTGAAGGCATCCATATCGATCGCCTGAGCGCGATGGGCATGGACTTCGGTTTCGGTGTGAAGACCGGCATCGGCATCAACCCCGAGGCGCGCGGACGTATGCCAACGCGCGCCTGGTACACTCGGCGCTATCGGGGCGCGTTCCGCGGCGGATTCACGCTGCTCAGCGCCATCGGCCAGGGAGCGTCGACGGTCAGCGTGCTGCAGCTCACTCTCGGCTACGCCGCGCTGGCGAACGGCGGCACGCTCTACCAGCCTCAGGTCGTACGCAGCATCGAGACCAGCGACGGCACCATCGTCCAGGAGTTCCCACCTCGCGTGCGACGCCTGGTGGAGGTGGACCCGGAGAACCTCGCTCTGGTCAAGTCGGGGTTGGTCGGTGTGGTCGCCGAACGCGAGGGCACAGCGCACAAGGCGCGAATCCCGGGCGTCGACATGGCGGGCAAGACGGGGACTGCCCAGGTCAGCCGTCGTACGCCCAAGGACGTCGACCCGCACAAGGTCTGGTACTTCAACCGGGATCACGCCTGGTTCGCCGGTTACGCGCCAGCGCATTCGCCGGAGATCGCCATCGTGGTGCTGGTGGAGCACGGCGGAGCGGGTGGCAAGGCAGCCGTGCCGGTGGCGATGCAGGTCGTCCGCGACTGGCAGAAGCTCCGCGAGAAGCGCCTGAGTGAGCGCTCGACTGCCAAACGGGATCGTGGGGTTCCGTGAGGCGTCACGTGTCGGGGGAACATGCTGGGCTCTGAGCGGGTGAGCGGTCGTGAGCATTTCGACTGGCCGCTGTTCCTGGTGTGCGCGGCGATCGGCGTGATCGGCGTCGTGAACCTGTACAGCGCCACCAGCGTGTACCTCGACGTCTCCTCGAAGAAGTCTCTCGCGGACATCTATGTCTCGCAGGTCTACTGGTTGGTGGTGGGGGTGCTGCTCGCCATCCTGGTCGCAGCCATAGACTATCGACACTTCGAGCGCTTCGCGTACTTCCTCTACGGAGGCGGCATCGTCACGCTGATCCTCCTGTTCGTCTTCGGGACCGGCATTCGCGGGTCGATTCGGTGGTTTCAGATCGGCTCCTTCACCTTCCAGCCTTCGGAGTTCATGAAGGTGCTGGTCGTGCTCGCGCTGGCGCGGGCGGTGCACGACGATCCAAAGACCGAGCCGCGCACGCTGTTCGATCTGTGGTTGCCCGGGCTGCTGACGGCAGTCCCGTTCATCCTCGTCATGAAGCAACCGGACCTCGGGACGTCCCTGGTCTACGTGTTGACCGCGTTCTCGATCCTGGCGATGACCAAGATCCGGAGGAGCAGCATCGCGGTGCTCGGCTTCAGCAGCCTGGCGTTCGCCGTGATCGCCTGGAACTACCTGATGCACGACTACCAGAAGGGTCGCGTGACGGCGTTTCTGGATCCCGAGGCCGACAAGACAGGCACCGGGTGGCACGCGTTCCAGTCGAAGACGGCGATCGGAAATGGTGGCCTGATGGGGCAGGGCTTCATGCAGGGTACGCAGAACCAGTTCGGCTTCTTGCCGGATCAGTTCAGCGACTTCCCGTTCGCGGTGTTCGCCGAGGATTGGGGCCTGCTCGGGTGCATCGTGCTGCTGGCGCTCTACGCCTTCCTGTGCGTCTGGTCGATTCACATCGCCTCACAGGCCAAGGATCGCTTCGGCGCCGCCCTCGCGATCGGGATGGGAGCGATCATCTTCTGGCACACTCTGGCGAACGTCGGGATGGTGCTCGGCTTGCTCCCCGTGGTCGGCATCACGTTGCCGCTCTTCTCGTACGGCGGCTCCAGCATCGTGACGATGTGTATCGCCTTCGGCCTATTGATGAACGTCTCGATGCGACGCTGACCATGTGAGTCCGATCGAGGCTCGTCGGGGGGGAGGGGTGCACCTCACCCCCAAACCAGCCGCTCCAGAGGCGTCCGCCGGCCCGGACTGGGCGGCTGTGCGGCCTCGCGTCAAGGCGATGGGGCCGACTCGACGTCGTCCCTGCGCACGTAGATGTCCATCAGGGCCCGCTCTCGAAAGAATACCGTGCGGAAAGAGCTGTCGCGCCTGTAGTACTTCGGCAGAAGATCGTCGCGCACGTGGCGCATCAACCGAGCGGTGCCGCTGTCCGTCGACCACAGGTCGAACAACACCTTCCACAGCCGTTTCTGTCGCGGGTGGATCACGATCACCTTGGGCAAGTGCGCGTCGATGGCGCGAATGTCGTGCTCGACCAGGCGCTTGGGGTACTGATCGACGAAGAGGATGGCACCCAGCACGGGCGGTCGCGGTCGATCGACGAGGCGCCGGAACTCCACGTCCTCTGGCAGCACGAGCACGCTGTCGTCCGGCTTCGCCAGTTCACGGACGCGCAGCGCGGCGCGCACCACTTCTGCGCCCCGCTCGTTGACGTAGAGGCCCGCCCAGTGACCGGAGTGTCCCACGTAGATTCCATCGCTCAGCGCGCGGTGAAACTTGGGCCCCAGCAGACCCAGCAACACCAAGCCAAAGCTCGCCCACTTCACCCAGCGCAGCCTCGCCCGTTCCAGGGCGATGCAGATGAAGACGAACGCGAGCGGGATGATCGGGTTGTTGTCGTAGAACGGGCGTAGACCGGGGAATGACGCGTTGTGGAGCAGGGACGTGGCGAGCACGGCCAGCGTGAAGCCGTTGAGCTGGTGTCCGAGCACGGGCGTTCGCGAGCGGTTGCTGCGCAGCTGGCCGACGAAGACCACGCAGCCGAAGAATAGCCCGAACGCCGGGATGTTCTGGGTTTGCTTGAGCCAGAACACCCCCGCTCCCCAGGTCTCGCGAACCTGAGCGATGAGCAAGACGATCGCCAGCCCGAAGACCGCGATCAGCGCGCCGCCGATCCAGCGCGCGGCGCGCTGATCGAGAGGCTCGCTGGCGGGTCGGTGGAGGTCAAAATTTCCACGCAGCTTTAGCCAGCGGAGCAAAACAGCGACCAGCAACATGCTGAAGAAGAATGACGCGGGGTAGGCGTCGTGTCGGAAGACGTAGCTGAAGAGGTTGAAGACCAGCTTGTAGCGGCCCCCCTTCAGCTCGGCGCCATCGCTGAACACGGCTTGCCAGAAGGCGCCCAGGGTGCTCCCGATGGCCAGCACGACACCAGCGGTGAGCGCCACACCCACGGCCAGGCCTCCCGCCCAGGACATCGCCACCCGACGATCGGTGATCGGTACGCGGCGTAGCCAGCGGATCACCGCGAAGTAGCCGTGAGCCACCAGCCAGCCCGCGATCACGCCGACTCCCGTGCTCTGCTTGAACAGCAGCGTGAGCCCCGCACAGACGCCGCTCGCGGCCCACAGTCGAAGCTGACGCCGGCGATCCTCGCCGCTCAGCGAAGCGTGCAGGCCGAGCACGAGCGAGCTCCAGGCCATCAGCTGAGCGGTGTGATCGTAGGCGCACTCCTTGTGGATCTGGAGCACGATGACCAGCGTGCCGATGCTGACCAGCAACGCGTTGAGGCGACCGACCAGGGGACGCGCCATCGCGTACCCGAGCAGGCCCATCAGGAGGTGGGCGATCGCCGCGACCCACAGCTCCTGGAGCAAGAGCGCCTTGCCGGTGGCCAGCTGAATTCCGCGCAGGAGAAGAAAGCTTCCCGGAGGAATCGGCAAGACGAAGTCGATGTACGGGCGCTCGGCGCCGCCGAAGCGCTCGGCGATGGGGCCGACCCAGCCGGTGAACTCCATGTCACCCAGCATGAAGTTGCTCAGGCGGTGCACGTAGAGCGCCGCGAAGCCCGTGAACATCGCCACCATGACCGCCAGCAGCCAGCGCGCGAGGCGCTTCTCGTTTCCGTCGAGTCCGGCCACGTCGGGCGGGCTGGACGCCTCGACGTCGGCCGACGGGGGCGGCGTCCCCCGCTCTGGATCCCTCGGCGCACGAACGGCGGCGGAAGACTCGGCTTCTGGCTCCTCGGGGGGCTCCGCCGCGTCGCGCTCGGGGTCGTGCATCGGCTCTGAAGCTATGCAAAAGCCATCACTCACGTCCTCAGAAATCATGGGG
>JAGQIY010000760.1 GCA_020430865.1 Myxococcales bacterium | reverse complement strand
TGGTGGTGTTGCGCGGGATCATCACCGTCATCACGCCACCCAGGGTCTCGACCCCGAGGCTGAGGGGCGTCACATCGAGCAGGACCACGTCTTGGACGTCGCCACCCAGCACACCGCCCTGCACCGCAGCGCCGATGGCCACGACCTCGTCCGGGTTGACGCCCTTGTGCGGCTCCTTGCCGAAGAACTTGGTGACGGTCTCCTGCACCAGCGGAATCCGCGTGGAACCACCGACGAGGACCACCTCGTCGACGTCGCTCGCCTGCTTCTTCGAGTCAGCCAGCGCCTGCTTGACCGGCTCCATCGTGCGCTCGATCAGCGGGCGGATCATCTGCTCCAGCTTCGAGCGGGTGAGGGTCTTCTGCAGGTGCTTCGGCCCCGATGCGTCTGCCGTGAGGAAGGGCAGGTTGATGGTGGTCTCTTGCTTGCTGGAGAGCTCGATCTTCGCTTGCTCTGCGGCGTCCTTCAGGCGCTGGATGACCATCTTGTCACCCTTGACGTCGATACCGGTGTCCTTCTTGAACTCCGCCTCGAGCCACTCCATCACGGCCTCGTCGACGTCGTCACCGCCAAGGTGCGTGTCACCACCGGTCGCGATGACCTGCACGACGTTGTCGCCCACCTCGAGGATCGAGATGTCGAAGGTACCGCCGCCGAAGTCGTAGACCGCGATCAGCTCGTCCTTCTTCGAGTCCAGACCGTACGCCAGGGCAGCCGCCGTCGGCTCGTTGATGATGCGTCGAACCTCGAGGCCCGCGATCTTTCCAGCATCCTTCGTCGCCTGACGCTGGGAGTCGTTGAAGTACGCGGGCACCGTGATCACCGCTTCGGTGACCGTCGAGCCGAGATAGGCCTCGGCCGCCTGCTTCAGCTTCATCAGCACCTTCGCGCTCACCTCGGGCGGCGCCATCTGCTTGCCGCGAACCTCGACGCGCGCGTCGCCGTTGGGTCCCTTCACGACCTTGTACGGCACGCGGTGCAGGTCATCGACCACCTCTTCGTAGCGGCGGCCGATGAAGCGCTTGGCCGAGTACACGGTGTTCTCCGGGTTGGTCACCGCCTGACGCTTGGCGATCGTACCCACCAGGATCTCTCCCTTGTCGTCCCAGGCGACCACGGATGGCGTGAGACGCGAACCTTCCTCGTTGACGATGACCTTCGGCTCCTTGCCTTCCATCACCGACACGACGCTGTTGGTGGTGCCGAGGTCGATTCCGATAATCTTGCCCATCGTTCTCTCCTAAATCGTGCTTTCGCTGTCGCGAGCTAGAATCCTTGAGGCTTGAACCACTTCGTGCAGAGCAGGGCTGCGGTGGCGATGCACCGAAGGCCTCACCCGGAGCACCGACCCCGTGGGTCAGTGGCTCAGGCCCTTGCGCGCCGTGTCCGTCGTCGAGGGGCTCCGGATGACGTCGCGCTTGAACCTCGTTGATCCCGGGGTGGCTCCCCGAGGGGTCAACTGGGTCGCCAAACTAACCACCTGATCCAGGGGGTCAACCGCTTGACTTCATTCAGGCATCGCGGCGGCTTCCCGAGCGCAGAAGTTGGGTTGTCTCGGGGACTTTGCAAGGGTCGAGCCGTACACGGCACGCACCAAGCGTGGATCCGCTGGTTCTCTCGGGGTTGGGGGTGAGGCGCGCTGGTCGTCGCGCAGACCTCCATTTCGCCCCCGCGAGGTCCAAGCGATTTGCGTTGACAGAAGTCCCGCCGCGACTACCCTCCCCGCTCCTAACCCGCTTAGGGGCTGTAGCTCAGCTGGGAGAGCGCCGCGTTCGCAATGCGGAGGTCTGGGGTTCGATCCCCCACAGCTCCACGAATCGAGTCTTCGCCCGGGCCCGTCGCCCGGGCGTCGCTCTTTTGTGCGCGGGCGATCTTGTGCGCGGGCGCGCCGCCAGCCCGAGTGTGCTTCGTGGTGGCGGCACGTGGCTACTGACTCCGCCGCGTCCTTCGCACCTGATAAGCTGGCGGATGGTGTTCGACTTCTTCAAGCGGCGGCGTCGCGAAGCGTTGATGCGGACACCGCTCGACGCCGAGCAGCGTGCGATCCTCGAGCGCAACGTGCCCTACTTGCGGCGACTCGGCGCCGCCGACCGGCGCGAACTCGAGGGGCTCATCCAGATTTTCCTTACAGAAAAAGTCTTCGAGGGTTGCGCGGGCGTCGAGATCACCCCGGAGATCCAGCTGACCATCGCGGCGCAGGCCTGCATCCTGCTGCTCCACCGGGACACCGATATCTACCCTGACCTGGACGTCATCCTGGTGTACCCCAGCGCCTACAAGGTTCCGGCGGGCCACGGCGAAGGGGGCATCGTGCTCGAGGGCCATCAAGCGCGTCTTGGTGAGTCATGGACACGTGGTATCGTGGTCCTCGCCTGGGACCACGTGATGGCTGGCGCCGCGCAACCCGCGGATGGCCAGAACGTCGTGCTCCACGAGTTCGCTCACCAGCTGGACGGCGAAGACGGCGCCATGGACGGAACTCCGGATCTCGGCACCCGCGCCCGCTACACCACCTGGGCGCACGTGCTTGGCCAGGAGTTCTCAGAGCTTTCCGAGCGGATCCACACGGGGCGCCGGAGCGACATCGATCCCTACGGCGCGACGAACCCCGCGGAGTTCTTCGCCGTGGTCACCGAGATGTTCTTCGAGAAGCCCCGGGCACTGCAGCGCAGACACCCCGACCTGTATGACGAGCTCGCGGATTTCTATCAGCAGGATCCCGCAGCAGATCTCGCCTGAGGATGTTGCGTCAGGCCAGCATCCGCACCTCGTGCTCGCGCTCCCACACCCGAGTCTTTGCCCAGTCGATGAACAGGTCGAGCTCATCCAGCGGGATGATGCCGTGATCCGGCTCGATACCGGCGGCCTCCAGCAGGGCCGTCGCGCCGTCGGTGAAGCCGATGGTCTTGAGGTGTCCGAACGCGTCGCGGACGAAGTCCACGGTGGCGGCGTCCTGCGCGAGCCGCTCGCCGGACTCCTCGCTCAAGACCAGCGCCACGGCGTCGAAGTTCGCTGAGGGTGTGCCGGCAATCTGCCCGTCAGCGTCGAAGACGCCTCGACCATCCCAGCGCAGCCCCTGCACTCGCGGAGCCACGAGCAGGGTACGCGCGCCCTCCGCTTCGATGGCCTTCCTCAGGTGCGTCACCAGTCGCCGGGAGCTCCCGTCGTCGCACAGGATCCCAACGACGCGTCCGTCCAGAGTCGGCTCCCCCTTCTCGATCAGCCCCAACGGGGGAGACTCAGGCAGCGACTGGGGCTTCACCCGACACCTCGGCGCCTCCGGCAGCTCGATGCCGATCCCCTTGGCCAC
>JAGQIY010000759.1 GCA_020430865.1 Myxococcales bacterium | reverse complement strand
CCACGGCGTTCCGCACCAGGTGCAGCAGTGGATCTTCGAGGCGCTCGACGAGCACCTTGTCGAGCTCGGTCTCGGCGCCGTTCAGCTCTACCGTGACCTCCTTGCCGAGCTTGTGGGAGAGCTCGCGTACGGTGCGCTGGTACTTCGAGAACAAGCGCGAGATGGGCACCATTCGCAGCTTCATCACATCGTCTCGCAGCTGGCTCACCGCCAGACCGAGCACGCTCAAGCTGGAGTCGAGATCTCCGTGGGTCTCGCGCAGCACGCGTTCGGTGCGCTGCAGCTCGTCGGCGACGTTGCCCTTGCCGGATCCGCGCTGCTCCAGCGTTTCCGGGAGGTTCTTGATGCGAGAGAGCTTCTGGCGCAGGCTCGAGAGTTCTCGCGCGAGAGTGGCCTGCGAGTCTGCGGCCGCGGTCAGGCGCCCGCGGGCGAGCACCACCTCGCCGACCAGGTTGAGCAGTCGGTCGACCTTCTCGAAATCGATGCGCAGCGTGGCCGAGCCCTGGCTCGACGCGCGGCTGGCCTGGGGCTTGGGGGCGAGGTTCGCCGCAGCGCCGCCTGGAGCGCTGTCAGAGGCCTTGGGGGCCGAGAATGGCACGACCTCCGGATCCTTCAAGCGCTGAAGCAGCGTCCCTACCTCGACGTCGATGGCGGCGCGTGCCCGCGCCTTGTCCACGATCGCCTTCAGCACGTCCAGCGTCTCCAGCAGTACGTCGATCAGGCCCCGAGTGATCTCGCGCTTGCCGTCGCGCAGTTCGCCGATCAGATCCTCGGCGAGGTGTGCCACGCGGTTCATCTTCTTGAGACCGGCGAACGCGCTGGAGCCCTTCAGGGTGTGGAGGTCGCGGAACAGTTCGCTCACCAGCTCTCGGTCGTTTCCGCGAGACTCTAGCTCCAGCAACCGCTCCGAGAGCCCCTCCAGGCGCTCGTTGCACTCGTCGAGGAAGGCGCCGATCATGTCCGCCTCCAGCGTTGGTCGCCAGACGCTGTCGTCCCCATCGTCCTCGGAGCTGGCTTCGGGTTCGCTCGGGCTCGACCGGGGCAGGTGCGAGCGCAGCGATTTCGCGCGCGCCTTGAGCTCCGACTCGTTGACCCGCGCGCCGCTCTCGTCGCCGTGAGCCAGCGTCTCCGCGGCGGTCTCGAGGACCTCGAGCGCGCGCTCCAGATCGCCCTCGGGGGCGTCCTGACCCGCGGCGGCCGTCGCCAGCGCCAGCTCGCGCAGACCGTCGACGCCGAGCAATGCAGCGTCGACGGCGAAAGGGACCAGCGCCGCATGGAGACGGGACTCGCGGTCGCCCGCTTCAACGCTCAGCGCCTGGCGCGCCGCCTCGAGGCGAGCGGGGGCCAACGCCAGGAACAAGTCGTACAGCTCCTCCGACCCCAGAGACACGGCCGGCACGGTAGCATGCTTGCTGACGCGCCAGGGAGCGTCCTCGGGGCTACGGATCGTTGGGGGTGAGGGGACTCTCCGTCTCCCCGTCGGGTGGCGCCGGGGCGAGCTTTCTCGGCACGGGGCTACGCTTGAGCGTCACCCGGATCACCTCGTCTCCCCGCTGAAGGGTCAGATCCACCGGCTCATCGATCTCGCCGCTCAGCAGGCGATGGATGGTCTTCGGGTCGAGTTGCCGCACGTCGATGCCGTCGATCAGGAGCAGCTCGTCGCCTTCCTTGAGGCCCGCCCTGCCTGCCGCCAGATCCCCGGGCACCTCCCGCAAGGTCACGCGGCCGTCCGGGGACTGCGCGAGTACCGCGCCGATGGTGCCCTTGTTCTGCGCTGGGACACAGCCGACGTACAGGCAGATGAGGGCGCAGACCAGGAGCACCTCACCCCCAAACCGCAAGCATCTGGAAGAGCCTGCCAAGAATTGCCTTGGGGAAAACAGCATGACGGCGCGCTCGGGGGGGGCCGGCGCGATGTCGAGCGCTCGAGGGTGCGAGCGCGCCATCCGTCAGGTCCGGTAGCCGGCGTTGACGTCGACATAGCCGTGCCCGAGATCGCACGTGGTGTAGGTGAAGGCGTGTGCGCCCTTGCCGAGGCACAGGGTGATGCCGTAGTTCTCGGTCTTCATGATCTCCGTGGCTCGCGCCTCGGCTTCGCCACCCAGTCCCATGCCGTGCTCGCAGATGAGCACGTCGCCGACGTGAATGCTGGCCAGCTTCGGATCGAAGCGTACCCCGGAGCGCCCTGCCGCGGCCAGCAGGCGACCCCAGTTCGGGTCCTTGCCCGTGAGCGCCGTCTTGACCAGCAGTGAAGTCGCCACGGTGTGCGCCGCGCGCCGCGCGTCTTCCGCGGACCCGAGGCCGCTGACGGTGATCGCCACGGAGTGATCCGCCCCTTCTCCGTCTCGCACCATCAGCCGCGCGAGCTCCCCGCACACCTCGCGCATCGCCCGCTCGAGGCTCTCT
>JAGQIY010000758.1 GCA_020430865.1 Myxococcales bacterium | reverse complement strand
CCATCGCCTGCCCGCCCAACCGCGGGCCGCCCTTGTTTCAGGCTCGTTCGCGGCTCAGGAAGCGCCCCGCCGGGGATTGTACCATGCGGCATTCTGAGCAGCCTCCCGGCGTCGCTGATCGATCACCCAACGGCCACTGACTGGGTCGCAACAATCTCACGAGCCGAGCGGCGCTCAATTCCTTGCGTCGCCTTCTTCCAAACCACTGGGTCATACGGTCGCGGCGGGAGAGTGAGCAGCTCACGCTGCTCCTCGCTCTCGAAAACCCCCAACGGTTGTTTCCCCATGGTGCCATGAATGCTCATGCCCGCGACTTTCCGTGTCCAACGCTCGAGCCAGCGATTGGTGTCCTCGAGGGGCTTCTCGCTTCGTCCGGCAAGTTCAGCGACCCCGACAACGCACGGCTGGAGCTTCAGGCGGTCCTCCCCCCGAGCTCGTCAAGCTCATCGACTGGGCCACCCTGGAGGTCTTTCCTCCGAGCTTCATCGACGGCGCCTTCGCGGAGACGCAGGCTGACCTCCTGTTCCGTGTGGAGATAGCCGGTCGCGACGCGCGGCTCTACGTCGTCTTCGGGCCGCGTGCAGGCGCTTCCCGCGCGGTGTTCGTTGGTAGCGGCTACCGGCTCGCCGTAGGGAAGCCGCAGCAAGGAGTGGCTAGGCATCGGCATGCCCGGCTGGCGTGAAGGCGACGAGGAGCTGCATGCTGCGGTGCTCGCGGCGCGAGAGCGCGTTGGCGGATAGCAGCACATCCGCAGCACCCTACGGAAACGGCGGCTTGAGGATGAAACCTCCGGCTGCTTGTGGCTCGAAGCGACCGCCCTCGAACCCAGCGTTCTCGAGCTTCATCCGTAGCCGCAGGACTCGAGCTTTGAATGTTCGAGCCTGCCTCTCGGGATCCGGCTTCTCTCGCAGGTGACTAACGAAGTAGTCGCTGCCTTGTGTCAGTTTGCCCAGGCGCTGAATCAGGAACCACAGGAGGTCGAGCTCGCTCTCAGTCAGGCTGACCTTGCGCTTCTGTTCAACCAGGACATCCCCCGTCTCGAGATCGACGGAGAGTTCCCTGTCCGTGTAGCTGTTGCCCTTTGGGGTGGGCGTCGCCACCGACTCGATCACGACCTGATGCGCCTTGCGCTTGTGATGCACGTAGAAGGAGCCGTTGTGAAAGAACGGGTCCCGCGCCGGTCCCTTGCCACGCGCGCGCTCGACGAGCTTGCCGGCTTTGAGTTCAAAGAGGACGATGTCCCCTGACAGCGAAGGGCCGGCGGGCGTGCTCGACCTATCGTATCCAGACACAAGTAGTTGGTCACCCGCAGGCGATCCCAGGAAGTGGGCGTAACCGATGCCTGAAATCCCAAGCTTCTGTCCCGTCTTCTTGAACTTGGCGTCGAGCACGCTGATCACACTGGAGTCGAGAGCGACGGCGATGCAGCCTTGCAGCGGGACTGCTTCCGCAGGGCCGTCGCGGTTGCTGCGCTCCGCGTAGACTTGCTTCCAAGTGATGTCCTCGCCGACCGCGAGCTCCCACACCTTGTGGTCGACGGCGAAGTAGAAGCGATCGCCGCGGCCGTGCATCACCTCACGCCAGGCCCAATCGCCTTTGGGCGCGGGCAGTTCGATTGAGCGCTTGATGGTCTTGCCATCGCAGACGATGAGCACGCGGTCCTCGGGCGCAGCCCGAGATTTTGAGTAGCTCCTGGCCTTTCGCTCGGCCCAGATCACCAGATCGCCGCAGTCTGCTTTGCCTCGCCATATCGCCTTCGTCGCGCCGACCTGCGCGAGGACGCCCTTTGGCACCGTCGGCAGCTTGGCCTTCACACTGGGCGCAGGCTTGAGCTTCAGAGCATCCACAACCGGATCATCCGAGTCGCTCGACGAATCGGCAACCAGAATGCCTCTCTGTTCTGCCAACCAGGTGCCCATGTGAGCACGAAACTGCACACGGAGCCCACGAATCGCTGGGGCTACGGGTCCACCATGGAGTGGACGAAACGCTGCGAATCGTGGGTCCGACTGGCTGCGCTTTT